>CALGWE010000705.1:0-9365 GCA_937935915.1 uncultured Clostridia bacterium | reverse complement strand
AGTAAGTTTTATATGAGTAATCTTCATTTTCATGTCCTACTGTTACTTTTAATTTTGTCTCTTCCTCACTTCTTGCTTTGAAACCTACTTGATATGTTTTGCCTTCTTCTAATTTCACACCTTTTTGAGCAAGTTGAACTTCCCATGAGTTTGCACCTAACTCATTTGATTCTATCTTAAGCATTTTATCTTCTACTGAGAAATCAGCTTTTGCATTTTCAGCTACATAAGGATTCCAGCCATCTAAATTTTTATCAAATTGACCATTTTTTAATTGTGATTTTAGAATTAAACCATCTTTTACTTCACATACAACATTGTCAATTGTTACTGAGTGCACATCTGTTGGTGCTCCTGTCATATTACCAAATAAGAATTTAAGACCTAAAGTTTTATCTCCATCTGCTGGCATTGTATATTCAAAGCTATATTTTTGTTTTTCTGGTGTTAATCTTACATTTTTTTCAAAGAATGCACGCCATGTACCTTCTTCTTCTATTTTAACTGTCATATCTCTTGGAATATCTGATGAAGCTTCAAATTCAACAACATATTTCACACCTGCTGAGAATGGCATATCTTTTTGTTGTAACATAACACTCCATGGGTTAGAACCTAAATCAGTTGTAGTAAATTTCGCTTCACCGTCAAATGTCACATAAACCATCCCAGTTTGCGCCACCTTCAGAGAAGTCACCATTTTTAAGTGGGAAGATTTCTACATTATCGAAGTCTTGTCTTGTTTCAATTACGCTAACATTATCAAATACTACTTCATTTTCATCTACGCCGCCCATTTCAAATACAAGGCGTCCTTTATTTGTGCTCTTACCTTGGCAGTGCATAACAAGTTCATAGTTTTGCATATTTTCTGTTACAATCATATCTTCTTCTGCATAAACTGTTTGTCCATCTTCACCTACAAGTTTCACTTTCATAGGTTGCATTTTATCTGCGCTTGCTGCAAAGGCTACTGTATAATTAGCATCTTCGCTAAAGCTTAAACCTTGTTGATTGAAGTTTACATCACTTAAATCACTACCACCTTTATTGATTTGAATATGTAAATCGCGTGTTGTTTCAGGCACATGCATAGTTGCTGCTGCCCCATTTTGCCCATCTAAGTTCCAGTATGTTAAACGATCTAATCCACCTTTATCAAATGTCCCATTATAAATGAGGCTACCATTTTTAAGTGGTGCTTTAGGTTTGTTAAAGTCTTCTACTTCTGGGTTTGTGATTTCTTCTAATCTTACATTGCCAATCCATACATCTTTATCATCAAGACCTAAGTTAAATTCACAGCGTGCCTCAGTATCTGTGAGTCCTCTCATTGTAAATACTTTTTCAATGTGTTTTACTTCAGTATTTAAGCTTTCTGTGTAATCACCAGAGTATACAGCGTAACTTCTTGACTCACCGCCACCTACTTTAAACTTAATATCTCTTTCGCCTTCTGCTTTTGCATCGAAAGATAATTTATAAGTTCTATTACGTCCTAAAGTTGTAAGCTGTACCATTTGAACAGAATATGTTTGATTTCCTGGCTGATCAATGCTGATTTTAGCAAATGGTTTACCATCAATTTCTTCAACTTTTGCTGTCGCGTCACCTTCATAGTTTGTAAGGTATAGCAAGTTCCATCCTTCACCAAAGTCCTCTTCTGCTTCTTTATTATCTTTGATACCATATTCTGCATAAGTATTGTCGTAAATTAAATTGCCATCTGTAAGTGGCAACCTTGCATCTTCTGGAAGCTCTGGTCTCTTGCTATTTGGATCAACAGCTTCTGGATACTGACCTGTTTCACTTTCATACATACGTACATAGTCTACTTCCATAGCATATTCTTTCCCGCCATCAAAGATAGAATCATCTGCATCCAAGTTAGGGCCTACGCCATCATACCAACCACCTACAGCTAAATTTAAAAGCACATGGAATTCTTTATCAAATGGTGCTGGGAAAGCATATCTTTCGCCTGTTTCGGCATCAACTGCATACCAGCTATCTTGTGTTTGATAGAGTTTGCCGTCTACATACCATCTTATTTCACCTGGCATCCATTCGATAGCATATGTATGGAACTCATCGATTGTTTGACCTTCTGGGAATACATAGCTGCTACCTGATTGTGCGTTGTCAGGTCGTTTATCGCCGTAGTGAAGTGTTCCCCATACTTCATTATTGACACTACCGCGGCTTTCCATAATATCGATTTCACCAGATGTTGGCCATCCTGTATATTCTTCATTTTCAGGAAGCATCCAAATAGCTGGCCATAATGATTTACCAAGTGGTAATTTAGCTCTTACTTCGATTTTACCGTATTTTTGAGCGTATTTCCCTTTAGTGACCATACGTGCTGAAGTATAGTCATAAGTTTTACCATCAATTACTGTTTCTTCTTTTTTAGCTGTGATTTTGAGTTTACCATCTTTTACTGTGGCATTTTCTGCTTTGTAAACTTGTTTTTCCTGATTCACATCTAAGAAACCATTATTGTAGCCCCATTTTGTAGTGTCTACTGCATCCCCATCAAATTCATCACTCCATACAAGTTTCCATTTAATATCGCCTGGATTAGTAGATGAACTATCATCATCTGGTGTTCCTGTATTAGAGCTGCTTGGATTTTTACTGCTAGAAGAAGTACTTCCTCCGCCGCCACCATTTGTTACTGGTGTAATCGCTGAAGTAATTCCTTCTTTAGTAATCACTTTATCTGGTTTTACTTCTGATTTAATGCCTGTTTTATTTTCATATAATGTTTCGATTTTACCTTGTCCTTTGATTTGTACAAGTTCATTGGCTACAATTTGACTAATCACTACCTCTTTAGTCATTTTAATTGTTGCTACTTTATCTTTTGATGGATTGTATGCTGAAATAACTACACTTGTAATGTTTGATTTACCTTTTAAATCTAAAGTTACATTTTCATCAATAAATATATTTCCTTTTACAATAGCATTTTCTAAAGTAATACTTTCTGCATTACCTGAAATATATACATTACCTGTTACAGTGATGTCTTTAAGTACGACATCTTTCCCACTGATGACTACATTACCTTGAATTTCTTTTGTATAAGTACCAGCTTCTTTAATAATTTCAGCATTTAAACGGTCTATTACAACCATTAATTCAGCTCTTGTTAAAAATGCTTTTGGTGCAAATTTACCATTTGGCATACCTTTCATATAACCAGCTGATACTAAAGCATTTACTGCATCCTTTGCCCAATCGGCTACATCTTCTTCATCTAAAACTACCTTATCCTTTGAAACTTCTAGTTTATATATATTGGCAAGTGCATAGGCGAGCTCTTCTCTAGTTGCCATTTTATTAGGCTCAAATTTTCCATTATAGTCATTCATGATTCCCATTGCACTTATACGAGAAATAGCGCCCTCATACCATTTACCTTCAGCTACATCTTCATATTTTTTTGCATTTTCAATGTCTTTTAATGCAAAGATTCTATCAATGATTACTGCAAGCTCTCCACGTGTTACTTGTCTATTAGGTTTGAAGCTACCGTCTTCATAACCTGTTACAATTCCATTTTGTGTCCATTTCATAATTGCATCAGTATACCAAGCATTGTCTTTGACATCATTAAAAGTATGTTCTATTTTATGAGGTGCTGCTATACTACTTACTGGCATTTGTGATAATACTATTGCTGCAGCTAACATAGCTGCCATTCTTTTTCTACAAGTTCCTATCTTTCTCATAATTGCCTCCTATATATAAAGCTATCAAATTTTAGCGCGTTTATTAGTTTTATTTATATATATTTTAGTATAATCTCTTTAACCTTTTATTTAAGTGTACAAAATTTCGATTATTATAGATAAAATTATTGACTATTTTTCATAATTCAAAATCATTACACCATATTTCCTTTTCTTACTGATATTAGGTAAAACAAAAAGAGCTACAGCGAAATAATTTCTTATTTCACTATAGCTCCTTTTCATTTATATATATTCTTAGTAGTGAAGTCCACTCCAATATACATTTTCTTTTACAATAGCATCTTCAGGAAGTTCTACACCTTCAAGTGCCCATTTTTTGAATTCCATGAAACCTGTACGGTCTACAATGTATCCAATGTGTTCTTTTCCACCTGGTGCATCTTTTGCAATATATTCTGTTACATATTTGTATGTGTTTGTGATGATTTTTACGATAGAATCTTCATCAGCCCATACAATCCAGTCTTCTGCAAGTCTAGGATTTTTCTTACCTGTACGTCCCATAATAGCAAGACGGTAGTATTTTTTCTCACTTCTTGTCCATGCGCCTGTTGGACATGCGTTAATACATACACCACAACCTACACATTTCTCAGCATTTCTTTCTACACGGTAGTTTTTAGCTGATAAACAGTCTACTGAACGAGATTTACATCCTCTTACACAAGCCCCACAAGATACGCATCTTGTTGGGTCATATTGAGGTCTTGTCATCCCAATAATCCCGAAGTCATGCATTCTTGCTTTAATACAGTCATTTTGACATCCTGTTAAAGCAATTTTAAAGTGAAGGTCATTTGGGAAGATTGCTTTTTCAATACGTTTTGCAAAGTTTGTTGTATTGTAGTTTGCAAATGGACATACTTTATTTCCGATACAAGCTGACACGTTACGTGTTCCAGCTGCTGTATAGCCTTTGCCTGGTACTTCTTGATTGATTTCTAATTTCTCAATAAGTGGTTGTACCATTTCATTAACTTTTTCGATATCTTCCATTTTAATGCCAAGAATCTCAAAACCTTGTCTTGTTGTAATATGCACTTGACCATTTCCATAAGTATCTGCAATTTCTTGTACTTTGCCTAAGAGGTCCGCTGTAATAAGTCCACCTGGTACTCTGACACGTAAAGCTGTGATACCTCTTACTTTTGTTACTCTATATGCGTTCTTTTTAAGTTTCTTTGTATTAATATCCATGCTTAGCACCTCTTAGTCTCTTAATAATTTACCTTTTGTATAGTTAAATACTGGTCCATCTAAACAGATATATGTGTCGTCGATTTTACAGTGACCACATTTACCAATCCCACAGCACATTTTACGTTCTTGAGAAATCCAAATGTTTTCTTCCGCAATACCACGTTTTAAGAATTCTTGTACTGTGAATTTCATCATGATTGGTGGTCCTACTACGATAACTTGTACATCACTTAAATCTTTAATAGGAAGCTCTGGAATATATTTTGTTACAAGTCCAGTTGGTCCTTCGTAGCCTTCTGGTGCATTATCTACAGATACGATCATATCCATTTTGCTTTCCCATGCTTTAAGATCATCTTTGAATAAGATATCTTCTGGGCTTTTGAAACCAGCGATTAATGTAAAGTTTTTAGCATCTTCAGGATGTTTTGCAAAGTGCTCAACGATTCCTCTAACTGGTGAAAGTCCTGTTCCCCCAGCTACAACTACCACTTCATGTCCTTTGTAGTTTTCGATGTCAAAACCATTTCCATATGGTCCTCTTAAGAAGAGTTTGTCACCTACATATTTTTCAAAAATCTCATTTGTTACTTTACCAACTTTACGAATTGTAAGGTCTACTGTATCTTCACCAATACCACTTACTGAAATTGGTGCTTCACCAAATTTAGGAAGAGAAACTTCGAAGAATTGTCCTGGTTTTACATCTCCTTCGAAATGCATACGGAAAGTATATTCGATTTCTGTGTGTTTAATTACTTCTTTAATTTCTGATAAGAAAGGGATATATTCGTTAGCCATTATTTGTTTACCTCCTCCATAGCATCTGCTAATTTGTTAATACAGCTTGAGAATGAAATATATTCAGGACAGATATCATCACAACGTCCACATCCTACGCACATGTGATAACCGAAACGTTTTTTGTAGTCATGTACTTTGTGCATCACTTTGAAACGCATACGTTGACCTTTGTTTCCTCTGAAACTATGACCGCCGGCCATATCTGTGTAACCATTTACTTGACAAGAAGCCCATACTCTACGGCGCTCCCCTGTTTTTTTGCGGTCAGAACCTTCATAAAATACATCTTGCATTGTGAAGCATGTACAAGTTGGACAAACGAAGTTACATCTGCCACATGCGATACAACGTTCATTGTATTCTTCCCACATTGTGCTATCCATAACATCTAATGAAAGATTTTCTGGAATATTTACATGTGTTTTGTTTTCTGTTACGAATTCTGGTTTTACAGTTACTTCTTCTGCTTCTTCAAGACGCATCATAAGCTCTTCAAATGATCCATCAAGGTATACATTTTCGCCATCTACTTTAATATAAGCATCATGTGTATCACATGTATTTGTTCCCATATCTACACAGAAACAGCTGTCAAAGCTTTTGCTGCATCCCATTAAAATGAATTTAGTTTTTTCACGGATTCTTTTGTAGTAAAAATCTTCAAATCCATTTCTAAGATAAATTTCATCCATACGTTTTACAGCATGCATATCACAGCTACGAAGGAAGATTACCGCACCTTTTTTAGGTCCATCTGCTTCTTTTACTTCATCTTCTGTAAAGTAGAAAAGTGTTTCTGAAATTGGTGTTAAAATTTCTTTATATGAAAACTCAGATTTCACATCGAACTCGATTTCCTCTACGCTTGTAATTTCACCATAGCGTACGCGGTCTGTATCTGAATATGTTCCTTGTCCTTTAAATACTTTTGGTGCATAAATGCTGTAAGTCTTTGATAATTCACTTAAAGCTTTATTGAAATTATTAATATCTATTTTATAGCCCATTATTACACTCCGTTCGTTAATAAATTAACACTTCACCTTTCACTGCGGCGTCGTTTATGAGTTAAGTATATTAGATTTATGACTTTGCTTCCGTGATAATGGTCACACTTCATAATTTTCCAGTAGTGTTATGGATTCTTTTATATTTTTTATTTATTTGTTTATAATATGAATGTAATAAATCAATATTTTTAGGCTCTTTATTATTTAATTAATAATTTCATCATAATTTATTAATATGCATATTCTATGCTAAATGCTCGACAATTAATTTTAGGAGGTTTTTATATGGAGCAAGTCTTAAAATCTACGCTTTTGGAACTTGAGCTCTTTAAAAATGTCTCCCCTAACACACTGGATTTCCTTACAAATAAAGGCTTTATAGAAACCTTCTCTCAGGGGGAACATCTCTTTTATGATAAGGATACAGTGCATTGTTTTTATATTTTAATCTCTGGTACAGCCAGTCTTTATAAAACAAATAGTAATGGCCAAAATAAAATTATTTTTATTGAAGACCATGGAGCACTTTTGATTTTTGAAGATTTACCTAGCGCAATTAATTGCCAAACCACTTCTCAGTGCAAAGTCTTAACTTTTTATAAAAAAGATTTAATAGATGCGATGATGAACGATTTTGTACTCACACAAAATGTTATGAATATCCTTACTAAACGTGTAAGGCGTCTCTATAGACAACTGAAAAATGCAACTTCTATTATCAAAATTGAGAAAAAACTTGCCGCAAAACTTTGGAAACTTGGGAAAGATTATGGTATGCCATGTGAGCGTGGTGTACAAATTAATTTTCCAATTACTGTAACTTCCCTTGCAGATTTTTTGGGTTCTTATAGAGAAACAATTTCTCGTGCCTTGAAATTACTGATTCAGAAAGAACTCATCATTTATGAAAATAAACAAATTATAATTCCAGATTCTGAGGCCCTTTCCAAATTCTTTAAAACACCGTGATATATGTCACGGTGTTTTTTATTGTTAAAGTTTATACTATCTATATCGTTAATTAATTATCAAAGAGAGGGTTTTACAAATGAAAAAAGTTCAATCTACCTGTAATTTCTGTGCATTAGCTTGTAATCTTGACTTCTATGTAGAGAATGAACAAATTTTAAAAGTGGTACCAACACCACACTATCCTGTTAATAAAGGATTCTCATGTATCAAAGGGATTTCCCTTGATAAACAACATACAATGATTAAGCCATCATCTATGCCACGTATTCGTGTAAATGGTGAAATGCAAGAAACATCTTGGGATGAAGCTTACAAATTAGTAGCAGATAAATTACTTGCTATTAAAGAAGAACATGGTGGCGATGCTATTGCTGGGATCAGTACAGGTCAAATTCCATTAGAAGAAATGGCACTCTTTAGCCATGTCCTTCGTAACTTCCTTCGCGGAAGCGTAGATGGTAACACAAGACTTTGTATGGCAACATCAGTAGTTGCACACAAACAAAGCTTTGGTTTTGACGCACCACCTTATACATTAAATGACTTTGAATTATCAGATACAATCTTCTTAATTGGTGCTAACCCAGTTGTGACACATCCAATTATCTGGGATCGTATTCGTAAAAATAAAAACAAAAAAGTTATCGTTATTGACCCACGTCGCAGCGAAACTGCTCAAAATGCAGATTACCACTATGGAGTAAATGGTAAAACAGATATTTACTTATTCTACGGTCTTGCAAATATCTTAATTGAAAAAGATTACTTAGACCACGACTATATTGCAAACCACACAGAAAACTTTGATGGTTTCAAAGCATTAATCGCACAATATACACCAGAAATTGTTGCTGAAAAAACTGGTCTTAAAGTAGAAGACTTATATGAAATGGCTGAACTTATTCACACTGGTGAACGCGTTTCTTTATGGTGGACAATGGGTATTAACCAAGGTTATGAAGCGGTAAGAACTGCACAATCTATCATCAATATCGCACTTATGACAGGTAATATTGGTAAACCAGGTACTGGTGCTAACTCGCTTACAGGTCAATGTAATGCTATGGGTTCTCGTGCATTCAGTAATTCAGCTGGTCTCTACGGTGGTGGTGATTATGATAACGTAGCAAGAAGAGCTGCAGTTTGTGAAGCTTTAGAAATTACAGATGAGCAGCTTATTAACAAACCAACACTTCCTTACAATGTCATCATCGAAAAAATCAACGCAGGTGAAATTAAAGCACTTTGGGTACTTTGTACAAACCCACGTCACTCATGGACAAATAACTCAACATTTGAAGAAGCGATTAAAAAATTAGACCTCTTCATTGTACAAGATATCTTTGGTGACACACATACATCAGAAAACTGTGATGTATTCTTCCCAGTTGTACCAGGTCTTAAAAAAGAAGGTACTTACATTAATACAGAAAGACGTCTTTCTCCAATGCGTCCAGTCCTTACAAAAGGTGAAAATGAAAGAACTGACTTTGAAGTATTCTTAGGCGTTGGTGAAGCGCTTGGCATGGGATCTTTACTTGATAAATGGCAAACACCAAAAGCTGTATTTGAAATGATGAAAAAATGTTCAAAAGGTATGCCTTGTGATATTACA
>CALGWE010000704.1:0-5372 GCA_937935915.1 uncultured Clostridia bacterium | reverse complement strand
TTACATGGTCTTCTGCTTGTTCTACTGTTTGACCATTTTTTTGATAGTTGGCACATATATAGGCAGATTCTTGCTTAAAGCTGTCACTAAAAATACTGTCATCTATAATAACTGTACCTAGTTCTGAGTCTGTATTGGTATTGCTAAGTGGCATATCAATAGCTGTATCATACTTTGGTACTAACTGGCCTGTCCCATAATCCAGAGTATGCCCTGCCTTTAATCCTTCGTTCACATATTCTAATAAACCATTAAAGTTACAAACAACTGCATATTCATTTGGCTTAAGGTCTATCTTTTGCTCTGGTTTACCATATAAATCCAGGAGTCTATTATAATCAGATTCTAAAATCGTTGGCATATAATCCTCATCAAAATTCACAGCGCCCTCATATTGTGCTAATACCTTATTAACTGCTTCTTGCCCCATTAACTGTGTGAGTGTGGCTTCTTTACGTGCCACATGATAAACATTATATTCTACCCAATCCTCAAATAACTCTTCATACCCAAAGCCATCTTGGTCAAACCTTTTAAATATACTATAAGGCTGTTCTTTTGCTCTATCTTCTTCATCCTCTACATAAGCTATTGCTGAAAAATCTGTTAAATTGTTAGAGGATAAATCTTTATTAAAAGTACCCATGATTGAAAGTGCTGATGACATAATCCCTATGGTTAGAAGTAACATGAGTGAAATCACTGTAATAGATACTGTTGTTGTATTAATACGGCTATTAAACTGCCTTAAAACAAACATATTTAAATCTTTAAGATAAAGTTTCTTATTCATCTGGATCACACGTAATAAGAACCCTGATAAAGAAGCAAATAAGAAATAAGTTCCTAATGCCCCTGTAATCAGCATGGCACTTGCTACTTTGAGATCTCCACCTCTTAGTGCCCCTGCTCCTATTAATAAATAATAAGCCGTGCCAATAAGTCCAATGGCTAATATAAATAACAAAAGTGTTATATAAGGATTTCTCACCTTTAATGTTTCATTTTTTTGTCCTGCTGTTAATAAGTCAATGAGTTTATAACGTGAGATCGTCACCATGTTAAATACAAGTGCTAAAAGATAGATGATTGCAAAGTATATGCAAGTTTTAATGCAGGCAGTATCAGAAAATGTAAAGGTATAATCCTTTAAATCTGCTTGAAACATGTAAGCAATAATTACGGATACACCTTGTGAAACCATAACACCAATTAATAACCCTATACATAAAGATAAAATACCTACAATAAGTGTTTCAAAAGATAAAATTTGCGCAATATGCCATTTGCCCATACCTAATGTTTGATAAAGTCCAAACTCCTTTTTACGACGACGAATCAAGAAGTTATTGGCATATACAATGAGATACGCTAAAATGATTGAAACTATCACTGAAATAGGCTGCATAAGTAAAACGAGATTTTGAATCATTTCATTTTTGGCTGTTGAAAGCTTAAACATGGCGCTTTGTGAACCTATGGAATTAAAAGTATAAAAGATACATACCCCAAAAATCAATGTTAAAAAATAAATCGCATAGTCCTTAAAGCTTTTTTGCATATTTTTAAGTGAAAGCTTAAAGTACATCTCCCTCACCTCCTAATAAGGCAAGTACACTCATAATACGGCTGAAAAATTCTTTGCGGCTGTCATCTCCTTTAATAAGCTCATTAAAAATGCGGCCATCTTTAATAAATAAAATACGGCTGCAATAACTTGCTGAGAAAGCATCATGAGTTACCATTAAAATCGTCGCATCTAATGCCTCATTCATAGCTGCCATACTTTCGAGAAGGTTTCTAGCAGACTTAGAATCAAGAGCTCCTGTTGGCTCATCTGCTAAAATCATCTTAGGATTTGTAATAAGGGCTCTTGCACAAGCTACCCTTTGCTTTTGCCCACCTGACATTTCATAAGGATATTTATTTAAGACCTCTGTGATATTGAGGCTTTTTGCCACATCCTTAATTCTTTGGTCAATGACTTTCACATTAACTTTTTGAATCGTTAGAGCTAGTGCAATATTTTCATAGGCTGTTA
Source organism: uncultured Clostridia bacterium (assembly GCA_937935915.1). Taxonomy (GTDB): domain Bacteria; phylum Bacillota; class Clostridia; order Lachnospirales; family Cellulosilyticaceae; genus Cellulosilyticum. The sequence continues at coordinate 3,331 of CALGWE010000704.1, read as the reverse complement.
ATGTATCCAGCAAGTTAAAATCTTGGAAAATGAAGCCTAACTCATCTCTTCTAAACTTATTTAACTGATTCCCTCTAAGCCTTGTAACATCCTTGCCACCTACTTTAATCTGACCACTTGTGACACGGTCTATTGTAGAAATGCAGTTTAAAAGCGTTGTCTTACCGCTTCCTGAAGCACCCATAATCCCTATGAATTCACCCTGTTCTACATTGAAAGATATATGATCAATGGCTTTTGTAAGATTGTTCTTATTACCATAATACTTTTCAATTTCATTTACTTCTAATACTATTTCCATTGTGTTCTCTCCTTTATCTGTTTGATATGCCTAGTATAAAGTATCCTTCTCTTACCATCCATGACTTCTTATTAAGAAAATCTTACATATTTGTAATAAACACGCCTGCTAAGTTAAGACTTTTCTACATTAAAAATAATCTGTGACTCACTTTAATCACAGATTATAAAATAGTTACTTAATGGAAATACACAAGTTACCGTAGTAGATTCATTGAGTTTAGAAGTAATTTGAAAATTATGCTGCATTTTCTCCATCAGCTTCTTACAAATGTAAAGTCCCATTCCTGTGGAAGCCTCATTTCTACGTCCATTGGTGCCTACAAAGCCCTTTTGACATACCTTCTTAATCTCATCCGCTTTAATGCCTATGCCATTGTCTTTAATAATAAGCTTAAATTGGGCATGTGCCTTTTCACCATAAATCTCAATACACGCCCCTTCTTGCCTTCGATATTTAATGCTATTATTAATAACTTGATTTAAAACAAAACTTAGCCACTTGGCATCGGTTTGTACCTCATAATCTAAATCATGCAAATCAATCTTAATCTTACCACCAATTAAAGCCTTCTTATTATTAAGTACTACCTTATGTACTATTTCTTTTAAATTATACTTTGTAATCTTATAGTCTTCTTCTACTTTATCAATTTTAGAGTAATATAAAACCTGCTCGATATACCTTTCTAACATGTCTATTTCTTCACCTATGTTTTGTGTCTCACGGCTTGGATAATTTTCGATAATGAGTTTGGTTGTGGCAATAGGTGTCTTGGCCTCATGTACCCACATTTCAATATACTCTTTGTATTCTCTAATATTTTGCTTATACAAATTAATCTCATCGCACATATTATGATTAATTTCCACGGCTGCATCATAATAAATCTGCCCCTCCAAAAACTTTGGACGATTAATAAGCTCTGTAAACAAATATTTCTTATCAAGCCCATTTTGTGCCTTTTCCAAATAACTATAAAATCCAACCTTCTTAAAATACTCTGCTAAAAGTGGCACCATTGTACCTCCTAAAAACATCATGGCCACCAAAAGCTTTAAATATAAATTAATATTGAATATATAGAAATACCCTTCTGAAATACTCATGCCTATGAGCATGCCTATTAAATAGGCACGCTTATCCTTTAAATATGCTAGAAATCTCATTTGATAATATACCCTTGTCCTCTCTTGGTTTCTATAATATTTTCAAGTCCTGCTTCCTTTAACTTGTTGCGCAGTCTATTAATATTCACCGTTAGAGAATTGTCATCTACAAAAAGCTCACTATCCCATAAATCACTCATAATCTCTTCCCTTGATACAATAGTTCCCTTCTTTTCTACTAACAAATATAAAATCTTAAACTCATTACGTGTCAGCTCTACTTCTTCCCCGCCATAAATAAAACTACTTCGCGTCACATCAATCATAAATTTACCGGCATCAATGCGAGTCCCCCCCGTGCGATCAATGCGTTTAAAAATATTATTAATGCGTGCTAATAAAATCTGGGTATTAAACGGCTTCGTAATAAAGTCATCCGCCCCATAATTCATACTAATAAGTTCATCCAGTTCCGTATTACGACTTGTAATAATAATAATTGGCACATCACTCGTCTTACGCACCTCCCTACATAAATAAAGCCCATCCACACCAGGTAAATTAATATCTAATAAAATCAAATCCACCTGACTACTTAAAATCTGGTTTTTAACATCATCAAAAACCGTTACCAGTTCCACCTCAAAACCATTATTCTTAAAAAAAGTTCCTAGCTCATTTCTGAGTTTTTCATTATCCTCTACAATCAATATTTTTTTCATGTTCTTCTCCCTAATTTACAAAATACATTTTATATTATACACTATTTCATTTCATTTTACATTTTCCATTTTATGTAATATGATATAACTCTATTTATATTTTTAGGAGGGTTTCATGAATACACATGAATATGACATTAACAGAATTCATAAGGCTGTAAGTATCGTACTTGCCTTAGTGGTTGGTATAATGGGGGTCCAACGCACTATACGATTAGGATTTAAGGGAATTCCCCTTCTTCTTATCTGTATACTTTGTACCACAATATTAATCAGCTTTTTAAATCTTTATAAGGGAAAAGATTTACTTAAAAAGTGGATTGTAGGGATTATCTTATTATTCTTCATATCTTTACTTTTCGTTAGTAATGGTTATTCCTTACAACATCACTATCTTATACTCATTGCCCTTGCTGTTACTGTTCTTTATTTTGACAGTAAGTTCTTTGCACAGTATTTTGCACTTGTTATCAGCTGGATTATACTATTATACTTCTTGATACCAGAGGCCTTATTAGGGGAAGATATTTCATTAATGGCCTATATTCCAATAGTTATTACATTAGTTATGGCTTTCATCATTCTCTACTTACTCACTAAGTGGGGTGAAGAAGCCTTAAATGCAGCTCAAAAAAGAGAAAACGAGGTGCGTGCTGAGTTAGATCAGCTTTTAAAACACTTAGAATCAGAGATTGTGAATATTGATGAAGACGTTCAGCTTTCTACTCAAAATATTTCTCTTATTACAGAGTCAAACAAAGGTCTTTTAGCCACAAGTGAATCAGTAACTACTGCAGTTGGTGAGCAAGCACAACACATGACAGCTATTAACTTACAGATGACATCTTCTTTAAGTGAAATTGACTTGCTTCAAGAAAACTCTAAAAAGATTATTACTTCTTCTGAAGATAACACGATGGCACTTGCCACAGGATTACAAGAACTTAAAAATGTCCAAGAAAAAGTGACATCTATTACAAACTCTGCGCAGCTTTCTGTTACAACAGTAAATGCACTCAATAACAAAATCAATGAAGTCAATATGTTACTTTCAAGCATTGAACAAATTGCAAGTCAAACAAACTTACTTGCACTCCTTTTTTCCAATGTCTCAAGCCGCTGGTTGACTTTCAGGATAATCACATACAAAAAGATCGTAATCAGCATGGTGTAGACAAGTTCCGGCAACATGATGTTCC
>CALGWE010000703.1:0-5372 GCA_937935915.1 uncultured Clostridia bacterium | reverse complement strand
CATTAGTAGCATTTTTAGAGGAATGGGAAATTCTAGATTACCGCTTATATTTGTATTTATTGCATGTGTGGCAAATATTATTGGAGATTTAGTATTTGTAGCAGGATTCCATATGAATGTAGCAGGAGCTGCATTAGCGACAGTGATGGCACAAGCAATTAGCGTTATTTTGTCACTGATTATTATTAGAAGACAAGAACTGCCTTTTACTATGACTTATAAAAATATTTGTTTTAATAGTGAAATTAAGCATTTTTTGAAGATAGGGACACCTATTGCGTTTCAAGAAATACTAACTAATATATCATTTTTAGCCTTATGTGCATTTATTAATCACTTAGGCTTAGAAGCCTCATCAGGATATGGGATTGCTAATAAGATTGTAAGCTTTGTCATGTTAGTACCAGGCTCACTTATGCAATCTATGTCATCTTTCGTAGCGCAAAATGTAGGAGCAGGCAAAGAAAGACGCGCTAGAGAAGCTATGACAACAGGTATGGTAATAGGGGCTAGTATAGGGATTGTTATTACAATTTTAACCTTCTTAAGAGGAGATTTATTAGCAAAGTTATTTACAAGTGACCAAAAGGTAGTTTTTGAGGCAGCAGCATATTTAAAAGGATTTAGCTTAGAAGCTATTGTCACCTGTATTTTATTTAGCTTTATGGGGTATTTCAATGGACATAGTGAAACATTATTTGTTATGTTACAAGGTATTGCACAATCTTTCATAGTAAGATTGCCTATGTCATATTTTATGAGTATTAAACCTCATGCTAGCTTAACACAAATTGGGTTAGCAGCACCTACAGCCACTATATTTGGGATACTAATTAATCTTACTTACTTTATCATCTATACAAAGAAAGTAAATAAAAGAGAAATAGGATTAGAACAATAGATATACAAAACTTGATTCGAAAAAATATAGAATAATATAGAAAAATAAAAAATGTGGTGATATAATTATCGTTAAGTATATGGATCATACAAGATGGTAATGTACTTAACATCTTTTGTGTGTCCTTGTAATCCAGTACAAGGATACCTTTTTTATTTATCCATAAGCGTAAAGTATATACTAATAGACAGGATAGGGGAGGAAAATAAGGTGACAAAAAGACAAAACAAATTAGTATTATTATCAGTTGTATTTGCAATGATGTTTTCAGTAGTACCAATGGTAAGTGCCATGCATATTATGGAAGGTTATTTAAGTCCTACATTTTGCATTATATGGGGAGTTGTAGCTGTGCCATTTCTTGTAGCAGGGTTTTTCTCTATTAAAAATACATTAAATGAAAATCCTAAAGCAATTACACTCTTAGCTATGTCAGGTGCATTTATTTTTGTAATTTCTTCACTTAAGATACCATCAGTTACAGGGAGTTGTTCCCATATGACAGGAACAGGTCTTGGCGCCATTTTATTTGGACCAGTAGCTGTAAGTGTATTAGGGCTTATTGTTTTATTATTCCAAGCTATTTTACTTGCACACGGTGGTTTAACAACGTTAGGTGCCAATACATTTTCTATGGCTATAGCCGGTCCCGTATTATCTTATATTGTTTATAAGGTATGCCTTAAATGTAAGGTGAATAAAAGAGTAAGTGTGTTTTTAGCAGCTTTTATGGGGGACATATTTACATACTGCATAACAAGTATACAATTAGGACTTGCTTATCCAGCACAGCAAGGTGGTATAATGGCGTCAGTTGTAAAATTCTTAGGTGTATTTGCACCTACACAATTACCACTTGCAATTATTGAAGGTATTCTAACAGTTGTTGTTGTAATCGGGTTAGAAACTTATGCAAAACCAGAGCTGAAAATGATTGGTTTTATGGGAGGGGAAAACTAAGATGAGTAAAGATAAGAAGACAGTTATTGTATTATTACTTGTAGCAATGCTTATTATTGCTTTCCCATTATTAACTGTAAAAAATGCAGAGTTTGGTGGCTCTGATGATGCAGGAAGTGTAATGGTAGAAGAACTTGTAGGAGAATATGAACCTTGGTTTACACCAGTACTTGAAACTTATATTGGTGGAGAATTACCAGGCGAATTAGAAAGCTTACTATTTTGTGTACAAACAGGTATAGGTGTAGGCGTTATAGCCTTTTTTATGGGACGACTTGTAGAGCGCAAAAAGTTAGAATCAAAGGCATAGATCAAAGAGGGACTTGTGGCACTAAAAGCGATAGCCATAAGTCCCTTTAGCTATATAAAAAATAAGCATATGTATAAGAGACAATAGAGTATGGAACACTACCTAAAAAATTATTTATAAATACAATGGAGAAAGATAAATGGAGAATAAAAGAGAAAATCCTTTAGGGGCAAGACCCATTAATAAATTATTGCAGCAGTTTGCGGTACCTAGTATTATTGCAATGCTAGTGAGTGCACTTTATAACATTGTTGACCAATTTTTTATTGGCAGAAGTATTGGAGAGCTAGGCAATGCCGCAACTAATGTGACATTTCCTTTAAGTACATCATGTATTGCCATTGCCCTCTTATTTGGCATAGGTGGTGCGGCAGCTTTTAACTTAACTTTAGGCGGTGGTGATAGGGAAAGGGCAATTTATTATGTGGGGAATGCAGCAACCTTATTGTTTGGGGGTGGTGTATTATTGTGTTTATTTGTTCAATTATTTTTAACACCACTTTTGAAATTCTTTGGCTGCCCTGAAAATGTACTTGTATATGCTAGAAACTACACACGGGTTATTTCACTAGGCTTTCCATTTTTGATTTTTGCTACTGGTGGAGGACATTTGATTCGTGCAGATGGTAGCCCTAGATATGCTATGCTTTGTAACTTAGTAGGAGCTATTATTAACACGGTATTAGATCCTATTTTTATCTTTTGGTTTAAATGGGGAATGGTAGGGGCTGGACTTGCTACAATTATTGGACAGATTGGCTCAAGTTATTTAGCTTTTAGATATTTACGTCGTTATAAAACAGTAAAACTTGAGAAGAAGCATCTGGTGCCAAGATGGCAATATATTAAAAGGGATATGGCCCTAGGAGCATCTTCGGCATTTAATCAATTAGCTATGATGATTGTACAAATTGTAATGAATAAATCCCTTACTTACTATGGCGCATTATCAGTTTATGGTGCATCGATTCCACTTGCTTGTGTAGGGATTATTACAAAGGTCAATCAAGTTTATTTTTCTATTGTTATTGGGCTTTCGCAAGGGGTACAACCTATTGCCAGCTTTAACTATGGGGCTAGGAAGTATGATCGCGTAAAAAGTGTATATTACTTAGCTATGAAATGTGGGCTTGTAGTATCAGTTATCGCCTTTGCCTTATTCCAAGTGATTCCAAGACAAATCGTTGGTTTATTTGGCTCAGGCTCAGCCCAGTATTATCAATTTGGTATAATGTACTTTAGGATTTTCTTATTCTTTACTTTCCTTAATTTTATTCAACCTATTACTTCTACATTTTTCACAGCTATTGGGAAGCCAAAGAAAGGAATATTCTTATCCCTTACAAGACAAATTTTATTCTTACTACCTCTTATTGTAATCTTTCCATTATATATGGGTATTGATGGTATTATGTATGCAGGGCCAATTGCTGATTTTATTGCAGCAGCTGTATCAGTAGGAATGGTAGCTTTTGATTTAAAGCATTTAGGTAGAACGCATAATGCTTAAGGAGAGGCTATTTATAAAGTAAATAAGTAGAGCAGGGGCCATTACAAAATTTGATTTTTGGATGGCCTTTTTATATGGGAAAATAATTTATTAAAAAAGATAAATACAGTATACTAATGAGGATATAGAGTATAATTAGACTTTAGAATATGCAGAAAGAAGGAATTGAAATTATGTATTATGTACCAGATGGCACTAAAAAATGTGGTTATTATGAATGTGAAGAGTGTGGAGAACGTTTCTTATCACTTCAGTTACAAGAAACAATTGACTGTCCATACTGTGAAAAAGACTTCGATCCTGAAATTGGACCAGATGAAGTCATGGAAGAAGGCGCAGCAGTGGCTAGACTTCAAAGAGTTCTGGAAGGAGAAGAAGAGATTGAAAAATGGGATAAACTTTTAAGCCTTGCAATCACTGGTGGCGATGAGGAATGGTTATAAGATGAGTCAAGAAATTAAAATTAATTATTATGACAAGTTTCGCTGCACAGCAGATAAATGCTCTTTTAACTGTTGCCAAGAATGGCGTATTAGCATAGATGAAGAGACATTAAATAAATGGGAAGGGGTAACCCTTGAGTCTACTGAGCAACATGGAGAAAACTTACCAGAACTTAAATTATGCAGCTGTTTAGAGCCAGATGGAGATGGCTTTATCATTGCCCATAAGAAGGATAAACAATGTCCATTTTTAGATGGTAAAAAGTTATGTAGAATCGTTTCTCAAAAGGGAGAAGGCTATTTAGCAGATACTTGTACGACTTTTCCTAGACAAATCAATGAGTTTGAAGGACGTACTGAATATTCGTTAGATGCATGCTGTCCTGTAGTCATTGATATAATGCATGAAAACAAAGAACCTATTGGATTTATTGGAGAAGATAGTGGGGAAGAGGATATATTATATGCTGTTAGAAAGCTCATGCTTGAAGCGATGTTAGAAGAAGATTATACACTTCCTGAACGTATGATGATTACTTTCTATGCGCTTTTAGATTTAATGAGACAAAAAAAATTAACAACTTCTCATATTGCAAGCTGTAAGACAAAGGCGTATTTTGAAGAGTTAGCTATGGCAATTCGCAATATGCCATTTGATGCTATTGAAAGTGCCATTGAGCGTAATGAACTATTTTTAGATGTCGTAGAAAATTACCGTAAAAACGGTTTTTATACAGAGTACTTAGAAGGCATTTCCCAGCTTGCAGAAGTATTAGAAGATGAGTATTCAGATGAAGAAATTCTAGAGCTTAGTGAAATCTTTGAAAAAGAGTTTGTACAATATGAGCAGCTTATGCAAAACTATTTAGTCTCTGAAATCTTTGGTAATAGTTTAATGCCTGAGTCGACTCTGGAAGATTTAGTAGTAGCATTTGAATGGATTGCTATGGAATATGTTTCTGTAAAACAAGCCATCTTCTTAAAATGGCTTAAAGAAGGAAGTGGCGAGTTAACCTATGATATGGTACGTGATTATCTTATGATTGTTGCTAGAGTAACAGGGTATGATCAAGAAGATATTAGAGAGTATATGGAAAATAGCTTTGAAAGTCCTGTTTGGGAATGGGGCTATATGGCACTCATTTTAGGAAATGGTGAAATTTAATTTTTATAAAAAGTTTAATTAATTTAAATGAATTATAAAATATTGTGATATAATAGAGCCACTATATTAAAAATGCATGATGA
>CALGWE010000702.1:0-9931 GCA_937935915.1 uncultured Clostridia bacterium | reverse complement strand
TGATAAGTCTAATGCTGATTTATTATCTAAGTTTGTTTTAATAAAATCAGGTGTAAGTGTCAATGCCACTAAGTTAGATTGAATATTAACGGATGTTGCTTTTTCTGTAAGTAAAGCAAGTGTATCTTTTGCAAGTGTAAGTTTATGAGTTGTATCTAAACTAACATTTGGTGTTTCATTTTTGTTTATAGCTTCTTTAATTATTTCACTTGGTGTTTTAGTTACTGTTGGGGTAGAACCGCCACCACCGCCTGAGCTGCTAGGTGAACTACTAGAGCTGCCAGAATCGCTAGAAGTAGATGGTGCAGTTAGTTTTAAAATACCGTAATCGGCTGTGCTAGACCAACCATTTCCAGTGAGGTCATTCCAGTTAGAAACATTATCTCTAGTACCATTACCATTAGCATCATCATTGATTTGAACATCAAATCCTATGAGTTGATTGTCTTTGAATTTAGCTAAGCGTGATGGAAGTGCTACTTCTACAATATAACCACTATCAGTGAGGGCTGTAGCACTCTTAAAGCTATCAGCATCTGTAAAGCCATTGATTGAACGTTTATTTTCGAAGTTAACACGATATTGACCGTCACCTTTTTCATATGAAGGAGATTTAGCATTATCTTCATCAATGAATATTTCTACTGAATCTTGTTCATAGTCATTAGTGCTTTCTTTGCTAAGGAGTGCATCTTTAACTTCAGTGAGGATATAGATATAATCTTCATCCCAAAGCATACGAGCAGTACCAGTAGCACCATTTGAACCAACAGAGAAGGTATTGATATCTATAGGTGTAGCTTGGCTCCAAATAGAGTCGATTTTACCATCAATAGTAGGTGTCCCTTTAATGGCAGAAGCCATTTTAGGTGCAGATTTAAGGTGCAATTTACCTAAGTTATCTAGGTTAGGTGTAGATGTACCATCATAATTAGCATTGTTCCAAGTTGCAATTTGGTCATCACACATTATAGATACATCGAATCTTATAGCACAATCTGAGTTAAGACCAGTACTTACTGGAACTTTGATGATATCGTTTGCTGAAGCAGTAACTGGTGTTTGTGAATTGCAGAATACTTTTACAGTACAATTTTTGCCTTTTAAAGCATCCACAGGTGTTACCTTAACATAGAGCTGATCTTTGTCCCAAATAACTTTAAATGTTCCAAGTTTAGTACCATCAGCAGTTTCTAAAGTTGTATCATTTTGAATACAGAATGCTTCTGTAAGGTCAGAACTATTTACGCTATATGATGTAAGTTCCTGTGTAGGAACTGGGAGTTTAGATGAATCTGTGATTCCCCAGAAAGCTGGCTTAGCTTGATAGTTTTTATCGAAGAGAAGAGGCGATTGTTCACTTCTCCAAGATTCGCTATCACGTACACCCCAAACTGTACAAGAAGTAATTTTAGCCCCCTCAGCATCTAATCGCTTCATAGCATCTAAGAAACCTTTGTAGCGGTAAGCTTGTTTAACCATACCTTCTTCTGAAGAATCAGGTTGCATAATATCTAATTCTGTAACTTGAAGTTCGATATTTTCTCCAATAGAAGCGTATTTACGAACTGCATCTTCAAATTGAGAGATACTTGGTGTATTCATATTATGGTGGCTTTGTAAGCCTATTACATCAATGAGTCCTTTATCATAAAGGTTTTTACAAATGTTGTAGATGATATCAGCTTTTACAGGGTCACATTCATTGTAGTCATTGTAAGCTAATTTCACATTATTAAAAGCAGGATATTTAGAAGAAGCTGCTCTAGCATATTCAAAGGCCTTTTCAATATGTTCAGCACCAATTGTTGTCATCCACATAGAGTTATTAGCATTTTCATTGTTACCATCATCACCAGAAGTTGTAGCTGATGTAGCTGGGAATCTAAGTCCATCTGGTGAACTAGGGTTAACAGCTTCATTAACGACATCAAAAGCATAGAAATCTACATCTGGGTATTCTTTATCAAGAATTTCAAATACTGCATCAATATAGTTTTCTAGACGTTGTAACATAATTTCTTTAGAAACAAATTTTGCATCCTTATCTTTTGAATAACCTTCTGTAAAGAGCCAGTTAGGTGTTTGAGAATGCCATACAAGAACGTGCCCTCTAACAGGAATGTTATAGTCTCTTGCAAAATCTAAAGTCTCTCTAGCTTCAGGAGAAAGATGGACTTGAGGATGTGTTTCATCTCCGCCGTTTTCTTCCATATATTTTATAGTTGCATCATAATCTAGCATTGCTTCTGGTTTCATAGCATTTTCACAAGTAATACTATTGAAGTGTTTTGCAACTAATTCTTTTTCTAAATCATTAAGATTATGTGGTGCAACAGCAGCACCAAATTTAAAGTAATCTTCATAAACCTCTTTTAATGAAGGAATATCTTGTTGAATTTGAATATCTGTAGGAGGTATTTCTTCCTCAGCTGGAGAGAAATCACCAGATATTGAAGCATCATCTACGTAGAAATCTAAATCCGCATTACTTGCTTCTATGTAAAGAATAGCTTGCTTGGTGTTATTAGGAAGTGTAATATCACCTGATAAATAAGTCCATTCTCCTTTTTTAACAGAATCATTATTGCAAATCCAGTTATACTGTGTTGGTGCACCATCTGATGTATCAAGTTGTAATGATAATGTTAATTGTTCAGTATCTACGCCGTTTGTATATTTAACCCAAGCACCAATAGTGTATGTATTATTTTTTTTAACAATGTTTGTAATATCTTTTTGAACACCTTGCCAATCTTGTTTGCGATTTGTAATTTTAAGGCAGTTAGTACCTGTATGTGGTGCATCTGAGGATAAAGTAACCTGTGCATCACCTCGATTACCCCAACCCTCTAAATCTGATTCAAAGTTAAAAATGAGCCCAGAAGGAGATGTAAGTGTAGAAGCAGCGGAAGGTGCTGTAGCATTTGGTATAAGTTCAGATGCTAATACTGGGATTGTTACATTAGAAAGTGTACTTGCCAATAATGTTGCGGTTGTAAGATAGGTTGCACGTTTAGTAAGTTTGTTCATAAAAAACCTCCCTAATAATAAAAGTAATGATAAAAAAGATAAAATATAGCTAAAGCTAATAAAATTTAACGGGTATTACTGTGTAAAGATATAAAAATAGAATAAGTAAATGAGATATAAAAACAAGATATTTATATATTATCATCAAAGTAAAATCAAAAATATATAGAAATTAAAGATAAAATACATAAAAACTAAAGATAAATTTTATAAAATCATAGAATAATTTAAAATATAGTGATATCATTTAAAAGACAGATTAGATAATTAGAATAAACTTTAATTGGAGTTGAGATATGAACAGGCTAAGTATGTTAAATAACTGTAAGATTAAGCATAAGCTACTCATTATCTATATTTTTTGTGTTTGTATACCTATGCTTATAACGGATGGAGTCATTATAAGTTCTATTAGGCGGAATGCCTTAGAGCAACAGGATATCACAATGAATAATATGATAGATAGGATAACCTATAATATAAGGTTAGATATAGAAGGTTGTCATTCTATAGCAAATAGCTTATATACAGATTCAATCATTAATAAATTTTTAGTGACTGATCATGCTTCAGGCTTAGAGTATTATAATAACTATAAAGAGCTTATACAGAATAATATATTTAAGTATTATTATAAGTCACAAAACATTAATAACATTATGTTATACGTAGACAATCCTACCATTATAAATGGAGGAAGCTTCTGGCAATTGGCAGACGTCAGAGATAGTGAGTGGTATAAAATTTTCAAAGAAAGCGGTGAAGATACACTTTTAGTAACTTATTTTAATCAAAAGAATCAATCTATAGCCAGGATGTGTCGTACAATTAGTGTTATTAAAAAACTTAATTATCTCGGTTCAAGAGGTAAAGAGAAGCTTGTTAAAATTGATTTAGAGTATACTGGAATCTTGAATAAGTTATTAAATGAAGAGATAGATGGCAGCATTTATATATGTAATGATGATTATATATTATTCTCTAATAAAATTACTGAAAGCAGTTTAAAGAACTTTACACCAAGAGAGAGTTTAAAAATAGAAGGACCATCATATGAGAGAACCTTTGGCGTTGGAACAGATTATTGGACAATATATATCGTACCGGAATCAATAAAAATATGGTCTATGTTAAGAGATGCTAGAGATATGATTTGGCTCATGATTATAGTAAATTTATTGTTACCAACCGTTATTATTTCTGTTATTTCAAAGTCTTTTACTGAAAGGATTAGTGTTATTGAAACATATTTAGACAAAGTAAAACGTGAAGACTTTCAAGTGATTACAGAAGTTGGTGGAGGTGATGAAATAGGTTCGCTAATCAAATCCTACAACTTAATGGTAATTAAGATTAAGGATTTAATAGAAGTAGTGCTTAAGAAGAATGCAGAAAAGCAAGCTTTGGAACTTGCAAGAAAGGAAGCTGAATTAAAGGCATTACAAACGCAAGTTAATCCACATTTTATGTTTAACACATTAGAAAGCATACGTATGCGAAGCCTTCTAAAAAATGAAGATGAAACGGCTAAAGTAATAGGACAACTGGCAATTATTTTAAGAAAATCCTTGTCATGGAGATATGATAATATTCCTATAAGTGAAGAGATGACTTTTGTAGAGCAATATGCCAATATACAAAAATATCGGTTTGGAGATAAGTTGACCTTCGGATTCTATATTATGTCAGGATGCGAAAATATTAAAATTCCTAAATTGAGTATTTTAACATTTGTAGAGAATGCATGTGTACATGGCATAGAGGGAATATCAGAGCCAGGAAATATATTTGTAACGATTTCTAAGGATGAAGAAAACTTATATATTGAAATTAGTGATTCTGGATGTGGTATGAATGAAGATCAGCTATGTGAATTAAAAGATAGATTATCTTCTTTAGATATTAATAAGTTGAGTCAATCTAAGAGTACTGGTATGCTGAATGCACTTATAAGAATGAATTTATGTAGTGAAGGCAGAGTAGAATTTCAGATAGAAAGTAAACAAGGACAAGGCACAGATATAAGTTTACAACTTCCTATTGAACCTTTGGAAGCCTTAAAATAAATAGATACGGGGGACTAAAGATGATAAATGTATTGATTGTAGATGATGAACCTTTTATTCGTCAGGGACTAAGAATCTTAATTGATTGGGGAGAATATGGGTTTAATATTGTCAGTGAAGCAGCAGATGGTAAGCATGCTCTGGAAATTATAGAAAATGAGCAAATTGATTTAGTGATTACAGATATTAAGATGCCACATATGAATGGTATAGAGCTTATTGAGGCAATAAGAAATGGTAAAAATAAAGATATTAAAATCATTGTATTAAGTGGGTATTATGAATTTGAATATGCTAAACAAGCTATTAAATACAATGTAATTGATTATGTATTGAAACCTATTCAAAAAGAAGAACTTGTAGAAATACTCATGGAATTTAAAGAGTCTTATAATAAAGAAGCAAAACGACAAGCAGAAGCATTACATACAGATATGATCGTATTAGAACGTCATTTAAATGCGCTTTGTTCTGGGGTATATGATGAAAAAAATGTGAATTATGTATATGAGAGATTACCTTATCATAGTGAGTTAAGATATATTATGATGGAGATAGATTTAAATGATGAGAGCTTTAGAGATTTAAAAGAGGAAGAAAAACATGAAGTGATTCATGACTTTTATAATAAGTTAAAAGCTTATACAGCACCATATAGCGAATATGTACTCTTAGATATAGACAAGCGCAGTGAGAGTTATGGGGTAGGTTTTATTTATTCAAGACAATTTTCTAAAGAAAAGGGAATTAATGAAAGAGAATACATTCAAAAGTTACAAGAAACAATGAAAGTGCAAGTACCTTATAAATTTTACTGTTATATAGGGGAAATGGTAGAAGGTATTATGCAGCTTAGTAATTCATTTAAGTCAGCAATTATTGCCAAGTCTTTTCAAAACTATAAGCACACTGAAGACATTACTTATTATGATGATACCTGTAATATCAAAACAAATACTTATGGTATTAAGAAAGAGTATATGGATGAATTAGTACGTTATGCAGAACAAAATGCAGTAGATGATATTGATAGGTGTGTGGATAAGATTTATAGCAGTTTTGAAGAGAATAATGTAGACCCTAAAATAATTAACATTAATATTGATTATTTATTATGTCAGTTTTTATATTTGACCAAGGAATTAGATTCTGAAGTAGATCAAGAAGAAGTATTACGTTACATTAGTGAATGTGCCTTTGAGCAGTGCGCAGCAAGAGGAAGTGCAAAGCATTTTAAAGCATTTGTAAAAGACTTTGCAGGCTATTTAGCACAACTGAGACAGAGTAATTCCCATGGTGTTTTAAAAGAAGTTGAAAAAGAAATAGAACTACATTATAAAGAAAACTTAAGTTTAAAATCATTAAGTGAAAAATATTATATTAATAGTGCTTATCTAGGTCAAATTTTCAAGAAACAGTATGGCATAGGTTTTAAGGACTACTTAAACAACTATCGATTAGAAAGAGCCAGTGAACTACTGATTCGTACTAATGATAAAGTTTGTTTCATTGCAGAATCAGTAGGTTATAATAATCTAGACTATTTCATCAACAAATTCGTAAAGCTCAAAGGCAAAACACCACTCCAATATCGTAAACAGTTTTTAAAATAAGCCATATAAAATAAAAAGAAGTGCCATGAAATTAAGTATAGTTTCATGGCACTTCCTTTTCATATAAAGTTAACCCAGCCCTAAGTATAGTAACGATCTTAGTTTTATCCTAAGAGTTTATAGTTTCCAAGTTATGTTTTAACGAGGCTGGGGTGTTGTGATTATTAATCTACCTGTGGAGTAATCTGATGAAGCACTTAATGAGAAGCTTAAAGTGTTCTTAGCGATGCTGTTTGAGCGGAATGAAATGAAGCGAGTTCATCGCGTTACTTTAAGCTTCGAATTTAGTGCTTCACAGATTACGGAAGGTGTAGTTAAGAATCACAATGCCCCAGCCCTTTTGTACAATAGTCCCTTTTTTGGGGGATAAAATTTATTACATAAATAGGTGTTATAGGGGCTTGAAAAGTAAAAAAGTATAGAAGTAGTAGCTGAAAACTTACGTTTTATATGTAATATAGTTAAAAAATAAGTAAAAAGTATAGGTTCTCTATATAAAATGTATAGTTTTTTATACTTTTTATATAGTTTGTTAGGTTGAGGACGTGTCACAAGATTGATAAAATTTATTTATAAATAAGGCACGACCACAAAGGAAGTAATAAGTGCTATAAGATTAAAGTGAGGGGATAATATGAAAAGAGTAAGAGCAATGCTAGCACTACTTGGGGTAATGAGTTTAGTAGCTGGTATGGGAACAGGTTGTGGTAAAACAGATACAACAACAACAGCAGTAGCAGGACAAGAAACAACTGATGGAATCAAAGAATTCTCAATGTATGTTGCAATGCCAGGAACAGAAATACCTGAAGACAATAGAATTTATAATGAAATTGCAAACCGTATTGGTGCAAAAGCAAAAATTACATTTCTTACAGGTCAAACAGCTAAAGAAAGTATTGGAACAATGGTTGCTGGTGGCGACTATACAGACTTCATCGTAGGTTCAGATGGTACTTCTTTATTGCTTGATGCAGGTGCATTAGTACCAATTGATGAATATTGGGATAACTATCCAAATATTAAAAACTTCCTACCAGAAAGTCAATGGAATCAACTAAGAGCAGAGGATGGTCATATTTATCTGATTCCTCAATTCGGCGTTATCAATGATCATGATATGCAAACATATCACAATGATGAAGCTTTCTGGATCCAAATTCGTGTACTTGAATGGGCTGGATATCCAGAAATTAATACATTAGATGAATATTTCGATCTTATTGAACGCTATATTGAAGCAAACCCTACAATGGAGGATGGACTTGAAAATATTGGATATGAGATTTTAAGTGATGACTGGCGTTATTTCTGCTTAGAAAATCCACCTCTATTCTTAGATGGTTATCCAAATGATGGTTGCTGCTTTGTAGATCCAGAGACATTAACAGCTCACAACTACAATACAACAGATACAGCAAAAGCTTTCTTCAAAAAATTAAATGAAGAATATCAAAAAGGAATTATCGATCCAGAAGCATTTACATTAAACTATGACCAATATATTGCAAAACTTTCTACAGGTCGTGTTTGTGGTATGGTTGACCAATATTGGAACTTCCAAGATGCAGAAAAATCACTTGTTACACAAGGGCTTGATGATTGTACATATGTTCCAGTAGGTATTGTCTTAAAAGATGGAACAGTTGAAAGATATCATAGTGCACCAGCATTTGATACATCAAATGGTTTAAGTATTACAACAAGCTGTAAAGATATTGAAGGCGCTTTAAAAATGGTAAATGACTTATTAGAACCAGAAATTCAAACATTACGTTACTGGGGTATGGAAGGTATAGATTATGAAGTTGGTGAAGATGGATTATTCTATAGAACAGAAGAACAAAGAGCAAATGCTTTAGATAAAAACTACCAAATTAATGAGTTATGTGGACAATATGCTTACTTCCCACATCATGAAGGTATGAGCTTAGATGGCATCAATGCTTATGCACCAGACCAACAACCAAGTGAATATTATGATAGCCAACCAGCAGCTAAGAAAAAAGTACTTGATGCTTATGGTATTAAAACATTTACACAATTCTTAAATGAATCACAAGAAAATGAACCTTGGTATCCAATGTGGTCTTGTACAAATACTTGGACAGCAGATACAGATTACGGTTTAGCTAAAGTAAATATGGATGAAGTTAAACATGAATGGTTACCAAAAGTAGTTATGGCTAGTGATTTCGAAAGTGCTTGGGATCAATATATGAAAGTATTTAATGAACGCGTTGATATAGAAGCTTACGAGAATGCATTAACAGAAGAAGTTAGAAGAAGAGTCGCTGTTGCTAATGGTGAACAATAGTAACGAACAAAATGTAAAGTAAATACATTGCAAAGTATTACGAGGGCCTCTATTCTCGATAATCGTATCAATTAGAGGCCCTATTATTATATCAATATCCAGAAGGGAGAAAAATATATGAGCAAAGTGACTGGGGCTATATCAAATACAAAGATAAAAAAACCTAAAGCATATGTAGAGAAAGAGGTATCAAAGAAAATTACGTGGAAGGAAATAGTGAGACAAAAAGAGCTCATCTTATTAACTATTCCATTTATCATTTATGTTTTTATTTTTAACTATGTACCTTTATTTGGTTGGATTATGGCTTTCCAAAATTATAAACCAGCTAAAGGCTTCTTTGATCAAACTTGGATAGGACTTGCTAAGTTTAAACAATTATTTACAAATGATGTTTTCTTAGGCGTATTAAGAAATACATTAGCAATGAGTATTATTAACCTCGTATTAGGTTTCGTATGTTCAATTGTTTTAGCACTTTTATTAAACGAAGTAAAAAGCAAATTTGGTAAAAAGTTTGTACAAACCGTTTCATATTTACCACACTTCTTATCTTGGGTTATCGTTGTAGGTCTTGTATTCCAAGTACTTTCAATGGATTCAGGTATTCTTAATCAAATTTTACTCAAATTACATATTATAGATGCACCAATTAACTTCTTATCTATTCCTAAATATTATTGGGGAATCGTAGGTATTACAAATGTATGGAAAGAAGTTGGTTGGGGAAGTATTATCTACCTTGCAGCGATTACTGCTATTAATCCAGAATTATATGAAGCAGCAGAGATCGATGGTGCAGGTCGTCTTAAAAAGATAAGATATATTACTTTACCAGGTATTAAATCAACAATTTGTATCTTATTAATTATCAACATCGGTAATATCTTAAATGCTGGATT
>CALGWE010000701.1:0-1641 GCA_937935915.1 uncultured Clostridia bacterium | reverse complement strand
AGCTCCTCTGGGATGTCCCATAAGGCATATAAATCTTCTTTATTGGACATTATAAGCTTGTAATTTAAAAATGAATAAAGCTTCTCATAACTAGGTATGTGATGAAGTGATTCATTAAGATAGCTAAAAGAAGCAGTAGGCATACAAGTTTTAATTGTATCAAAATCCTTTTGCAAAACTAAGTGACGAATAGCAGTAGCTGACGTAATGGCACCAGTAACCTGGAGATCGTGATAACCAGCATGAATACGCTGAATCGTAAAAGGTTTAATATCAGATTGATATTTGTGAAGTGCTTTAATATATTCAATGCCTAAAATATTATTAGGATTATTAATAATAGAGCTATAAACGCCTATAGAATCCGAATCTATTTCTAAGGTGTCTATTAAAGCTTGTTCCCGTGCTCTTGGAAAGCTAAGACCACTACGTAAGTAAGTTTTAAGCTTAGTAGAAAATATGGGTGGTGGATTTATAAGGGTTCTAGCGACTAAATCTAGGGCTTCTAAATCACCACATTCGCTACCAAAGCATAAGGTATCTACAATACCTGTTTGGTGTAATAGAGAAATAGCTGCTTCTGAGAAACGCTCGGCACTGGAAGTTGCAAAAGGGGTAGGCAGTTCAATGATCATGTCTACGCCAGAAGCTAATGCCATTTTTGTACGTGTAAATTTATCTGCAATAGTGGGAAGACCACGTTGAGAAAAATGTCCACTCATAACAGCAATTACAAAATCTATATGTTTTTCTTTTTTTAATGTTTGTATTTGATAAGCATGTCCATTATGAAATGGATTATACTCAGCGACAATACCTGCAATATGCATTATAAGTCTCCAATCTTTTGTAATAATACGTGCTTATTGTAGCTTAAAGTGATGTGAAAATAAAGGGAGCAAAAAAATAAATTAGAATAAATTGCTAATCAGGGCTTGTATACACGAGATACATTGCATATAATAGTATGTGAGGGCGAATTAAAAGTATAAATTGAAAGGGGTTCTTTTAAATGTCTTTTATTGAAAATATTAAAGCAAGAGCAAAAAGCGATAAAAAAACTATCGTTTTACCAGAAACATCTGATATCAGAACACTTAAAGCAGCTCATCAAGTATTAGCAGAAGGCATTGCAAATGTCATCTTAATCGGTGATGAAGCAGCTATTAATGATAAAGCTGAAGGATTAGATTTAAGCGGTGCTAAAATTGTAAATCCAGCTACATTTGAAGAAATGGATGCTTATATTGCAGAACTTGTTAAACTTCGTGAGAAAAAAGGTATGACAGTAGAAAAAGCAAGCCAATTACTTCATAAAGATGAATTATTCTTAGGTGTAATGATGGTTAAACAAGGGATGGCTGATGGTATGGTAGCAGGTGCTATTCATGCAACAGCTGATGTACTTAGACCATCACTTCAAATCTTAAAAACAGCACCTGGAACAAAGCTTGTTTCAGCATTCTTCGTAATGGTAGTACCAAACTGTGAATACGGTGCAAATGGTACATTCGTATTCTCTGATGCAGGTCTTAACCAAAACCCAACGTCAGAAGAACTTGCTGCAATTGCTCAAAGCTCAGCAAAAAGCTTCCAACAATTAGTAGGTGAAGAACCAATTGTAGCCATGCTTTCACACTC
>CALGWE010000700.1:0-1641 GCA_937935915.1 uncultured Clostridia bacterium | reverse complement strand
AAACGTCACCGCCTCAATCCGGATCTGCTTCGGAGATATAGTCAGCTTATGGCTCTTTGTTTTCACAAAATAAATGAGCAAAATATCCTGTACTACAGTATTAATGAAATAACCTACCTTTTCTCTTTCTAAAACTTCTAAAATAGGTTTTACAATATCATATTTAATAGCTATAGTATGCATATATTTCTTCTCTTTAATATCATATAAAGCCGCCCCATCCATTACAATGATCGGCATTTTAAAATGAATATCTTTCAAGATTTCCATAACTGATGCTGGTGTACGCTGCGTAGCCACTGTAAAATTAGCCCCTGATTCAATGAGACGATTCAGTTCAAATTTACTATACGCAGAAAGGGCATTATCTGGTGTTAATAACGTATGATCAATCCCTGAAACAAATAATATATCTTTTTGTTTCTTAGTAGGTATTCTTACCGTATTCACTAATAATGACACACCGATTCCTACAAGTGTATCAATAACACGATTCAGCACATAAATAAAAGGCCTTGCATCTGAAATATGGTTGGCTGCAATACTTAAAAAGACAACACATGAAAAGTAAGCCACCTGTGGCTTTTTTACATACAGTGTGGTTTCAATAATCGGAATAATGGCCACTGAAAGTAAGGTGTAGTATAATAGATTACTTTCTATATTTTTAAAGAACATAAATTTGGCCGCTAAAATCAGTGAACCATAAAAAGCCCCAATCATCGTCCCTATAATACGATTCTTAGCAGCGGTCCTACTACTTTCTGCATAAGTTTGCATACATAAAATGGCTGCAATGGTTGAATAAAAAGGTAGCCCTTGTTGCCCCCTTAAAAAATAAATTAGATAGCAAATCCAAACAGCAATAGATGTTTTAATGATTCTACCACCTATATGCAAATGTAATTCTTTTTTTAATTCTATTTCCCTCATAATAGCTTTTAAAGTCTATCCTTTCTAAAGTCGATTTTTAACTTATCTTATCATATCATTTTATATCTTAATTTCAAACAGTTTTTAACTAATTTTATCAATATTTTTACTATAATTTTACACTTTTAAAAATTCATTTCCTGTTGTTGTAGCATTTTTTCATTTTTGCTAAAATAAGACTAACTATATCGGATGAAAAGGAGGTTTTTTGTATGGCATTATCTGCCCAAAAGCTCATAGATTGTCAAATATTATATGCTGAAAATGTCACTGCATTAAGAGATACTATTGCACTAAAATATCCTAATGCTTCATCTAAAGAGCGTGCAGATTTACTTTCAAAATCTATTAAGCAGATTTTACATACAAATCTTGCTTCCTTTGAAGCACCTGTAAGAATGGCCCTTATTCAAGACCTCTTAAAGACTGCTGTTCAAAAAAAGGACTTCGCCATTACTGCTCAGGATGTCATGACTTCTTATACTACTTTAAATGATCGGTCAGCTGAAATGGCTTTAGATGCTCTTTCTTCTTGGCTCCAAGTTGAAACAGGCCAAACAGCTTCTATAGAAGAAATACATACCTTATTACAAGATATTACTGCCCCGCCTCTTTCAAAGGCTCTATCTACTTCTAATGTATTCGCTCAAGCTGAGGCAGCCCCTACACCAAATACTTCTCCAAAAGCCATACATACTCTAGATATTA
>CALGWE010000699.1:0-6327 GCA_937935915.1 uncultured Clostridia bacterium | reverse complement strand
ATTTAGAACAACTCATTATTACTGGAAAAACTTAGTCTTAAGTTAACGGCTATGAATATTATATCAAATCTCATCTCTTGCAAATAATTTACAAATTATTTAGACCCATGTGCGACTGCATAAATTTCATCTTTTATAGCCATAAACGCTTCTATAACTTCTGGATCAAATTGGTTTCCTTTACCGCCTAAAATAAATTTACAAGCTTCTTCATGGGACATTGCTTTACGATAAATACGATCTGAAATTAATGCATCGTATACATCTGCTACCGAAACGATGCGACCACTAAGTGGAATTTCCTCTCCAGCTAATCTCCAAGGATAGCCTTCCCCATCGAAACGCTCGTGATGGCTGATAGCTATTTCCTTTGCAAGATCTAATGAATCCTCTGGTGCTGTTTTTTCTATAATTGTATTAATTAAAGCTTCACCTATTAAAGTATGTTTCTTCATCTGTTCATACTCTCTTTCGGTTAAACGTCCCGGCTTTAATAAAACTCTATCTCTAATCCCTATCTTTCCAATATCATGAAGCGGTGCACTATGCACTAACCTTTCAATGTATCTATTATCTAATTCATCAGCATATTTACTTGAACGTTGAAGTTGCTTTGCAATAAGCCTTACATATTCCTTTGTACGCCCTACATGTCCACCGGTATCATGATCCCTACTCTCAATCAGTTCACAACAGCTTGTAATAATACTTTCTTCTAGATTTCTCTTTCCTCTTTTTAAGAACTTGCGATGTCCAAAAACTTGAAGATGCTTTTCTATTCTATGTATTAATCTTTCTTTTATAAAAGGCTTTGTAAAGAAATCTACAGCACCACATTCAAATCCTTCAACTTCTACTTCCTTGGCATTATAATCTGAAAATAGTATAACTGGGATATCCTTTGTTTGTTTTTCTTTTTTTAATGCTTCAAGCATTTTAAATCCGTCCATATCTGGCATATTAACATTTAATAATATAAGGTCCACTTGATGACTCTTACATACTTCTAAAACCTGCTTACTTAGTAGCATAGCACTTACTTTATAATACTTTTTAAGCATAGTTTCAGCCAACCTTAAATCAACCAGATTATTGTCTACTAACACAACATGCTTCATATAGTCTCCTTTTTCTATAATAATTTCAGTCCTCTTGATACTAATTGTCGTTTCCCCTTATTTATATTATAACCTTACTTGTAATTATTTGGTATATTTTGCCTTAAATTGGATATTAAATTAATTAAATAAAATGAAGGTGGTCATCAAAGTGGCTGGCGGTAGTTGTTGCCATTACTAACTACACCTTCCGTAATTTGTGATAGCTTAAGTTCGATAAGCAATGTAACGGTCAGAAACTCGTTCACTCCGTTCACTCAAACATCTTCCCTAAAACCACATTGCTCATCTTCACTAAAACTATCATCAAATTACTCCACAGGTAGATTAGTACTGGCAACAACTACCGCTCTACTTTGGACCACTAGGGTTAGGTATTTAGTAGCGGATTTCTGGGTAGTAGCAGGAGAGGCCTAGTTTACACATAGTGGTGCGGTCTTCTGGGTAAATCATTTTTTCTAGGTATTCTTCTTCTGAACTACATTGTTTGGCTAGTTCGATATTGTCTCTCATGTACGCGATGTCGCGGCAGATGTTTTGCCATTCATCTGATCTACCCACTATTTTGCCGGCTGTTATACCTAGCTTTACAAATCTATAAATAGAGCACAGACCACATGCAAATTTATGAAAAGACTTGGTATATAACATATCATTTAACTCTACTGCATTTTGGGTGTTAAAGTCATTCTTTAACATAAGCATTTCTGGCGATGCATTTAGTACTGTGCCACATACTGAGCACATTTCTGAGCGATGCATACCTAGGCAGTTGGCATCTGAGAAGGTGCAGCCGTTACGCATCATAAATACTTCATATTCTACATTAGGCACAGCTTTTACGATTTGCTCAACTTCTTCTACACTAAGGTCTCTTGGTAAAATAATGCGCTTAGCACCTCTTTCTACATAAAATCTTGCGATATCTCTATTGTAAATCCCTGCAATTGTACTAATAACAGATGGTACCCCTACTTCTTTCGCTAACTCTACAAGTTCTATGCAGGCTACAATAACCCCATCTACACCAGCTTTCTTTAACTGTTCCATATATCTCTTGATATACTTATACTGTTGTTCACTATACATACTTGAATTAAATGTAATATATATCAATTTTCCTTTGGACTTAATTTGTTTAATAATCTCTATAACTTCTTCTAATGTATGTGGATTAGAAATATTTTTGTATCCAGACATACGATTAATATCTGCAAAATCTCCAAAGGCTTCACTCCAAGCTGGATCATGGAAGCCCATATAAAATTCTCCAGCCCCACAACGAATATAGTCATCCACATGGGCTACATTATTTAAAGGTACTAACGGTCTCATTTTTTCACCACCAAATCTACTGGAAAATAAATATTACGTATTTGACTTACACCTTGTACTTCACAATTCCTATTATCAAAATATATAGCCCTTCCTACACGTAACCACTTATGTCCATCGCCAAATTCATAACAAAAAATATTATCATTGCACTCTCCCTGACACACTTCATTTGGCCTAAATTTCTTTTCAATATCTTTATGAATAGATCCAAATTCGCAGATTTGTCCTACAGTCACATAACAATATGGCCTATGCATTCCCATCTCAATTTGGGGACGGTTCTTTAAGCTTATTGCTTTGTTAGGAATATAGGGTTCCAAATTAACAATCTTATGGGTTGGGTCAAATTCTATACCACTAATTCGATACTTGTCTATAATTTTATAAAAATAGCTATTAAAAGCTTTAGGATGCAATATGGTGTTAAAATATTCAGGATATCTTAAGTCACGATAATCCTTCATAAAGAGTCGGCCTATATTATATTTCAAATTATAATGACTGGTAATATAATCTAACATGCCATAATCATTAACTGTTACTTCATCTAATACTTCTTTTAATTCATGAATGCATTCTTGTATCTTTTGTTTTCCCTTCTCTAAGTTCTTTTCTGAAAAAATAGGAATAACTAATGTAATACGTATATTTTCTTTATGACAAAACTCATTTATTTCCTCAATAATCTTACGCGGTACATTTAAAAAGTATTGTGCACAAAAATAAGACCCTATATAAATACGCTCACATTTTTCAAAACCAGCTAATGCATTACTTTTATCTATAAGGTTTCCAAAGTCTTCTATAGGTTCTATTTTACTATTGTATAAATACTGAATGATATCCGTCAGATTCAAACAATTTATTTCCCTCATTTCTTACTACTCCTGACCTTCTTTTATTGATAAATCATCACTCTATCCACCTTATATTTTCCTAACATTACGCTGTCTATACATCAGTACAGTTTTTAAACTTTCAGACCTCTCCCCTTAAATTTACATCAAAAAAGCTAGATAGTCTAAGGCTATCTAGCTTTCAATTATTTTAATTAAAGTTTTTTAACAAACTCTGATTTTAATTTCATAGCACCGATTCCATCGATTTTACAATCGATATCGTGGTCACCATCTACTAAACGAATGTTTTTAACTTTTGTTCCGATTTTTACTACTAATGAACTACCTTTTACTTTAAGGTCTTTGATAACTGTTACAGTATCACCATCTTGTAAGATATTTCCGTTAGCATCTTTGAAAACTTTTACATCTTCATCTGCTTCTTCTGTTCCTGGTGCCCATTCATATGCACATTCTGGACAAACAAGTAAACTTCCATCTTCATATGTGTATTCTGAGCCACATTTTGGGCAATTTGGTAAATGTTCCATTAATTATATCTCCAATCGTTCTAGTTGTTTTAAGTATATTATACGCTTATATATACTACCATAGTCTCCAGTACTTGACAAACAAGGGGTTATTTATATATTAAACTTATCGTATTATACCCATTTTCTATGTTGCAAATACTTAAAGTCATTAAATATGTACATAGTCACACTTTTCTCCGTGTCTTGCGCAATCTCTCATTTCATTTAACGCCTTAGGTATACAACCACAGTGCTTTTCTATATTCACACAAGTCATACATTTATCAGGCATGACTAAATGGTCTACCCCTTCTCTAATATCAAATGCAGCAGATTTGAAACCTTGTTCAAAAGGAAAAGCATATGGGAATTCTGACATATCGCAAGGATACATTCTACCATCCCATGCAATATACACATTATTTTTCCCACCTAAGCAATTTAATCCTATTTTCTTTGGCGCGTAGATATTACTACTTTCTTTAGCCATTAGATCTACTTCTACATTCTCTTTCTTATCCTTAGCTAAATTATTTCTTCTTTCTAATTCAGCTTGAATAGGTGCAGTAAATTCACTTAATATCTCATTTACTTCTGCTTCTTGCGCTTTATTTAAACGTAATTTTCTTGTATTAGCGCAAGCACCACGCACAGGCGCACATGAACCATAATCAAAGTTAACAAGCTTATTACGCTTTGCCACTAATTCACAAACAGCCTTAGTATCTTTATAGTTTTCGCTACATACTACAAATCTTACATCAAGTGCTAAGTTGGGAATGGTTAATAAACGATCTAGCCCATCTAAAGCTCTTTGAAAATTTCCATCCCTATCACTAAACTTACGATATGTTTCTTCTGAAGCACCATATAATGTAAGTCCCATCATAGCTGGTGGCCTACGTCTTAAAAGTTCTAACATTTTATCATCTACTGTAGTCCCATTTGTAAATAATGAAACAAGTAAACCCATCTTTGAAATTTCCTCATATATTTCAGGAAAATCTGGACGCATCATTGCTTCGCCACCTGTTAAAAGTAAAAAAAGACCACCTTGATCACGAAATTGTCTCGCCATATCAATCCATTCCTGAGCTGTACGTAATCTGCCACCTAACACATCTGCTGTTTGCTTATCTATTCTCACAAAGCACATGGGGCATTTTAAAGTACAAAATGCAGTTAGCTCAAATGTTGCCCCTTGAAAAAATCCTTTATCTTTAGCATCTACATTGAAGCGATCTAGAAACTGCTTCCATTTACGATTAGTCTCCATATCATTTACGATATCTTGTATTATTTCTGGCTTCATTTTTATTCCTCCAGCATTTGATTGGCCTTAAGTGCTTCTAGAAAATTATTAACTTCAATTTCTGCTTGTGCCCTATCCACATCATATTCTTCTAAAAGTGCAGCTACTAACATTTCATGAGTTGCACCCTTCTCTAAAATTCTCCATAATAGCACTCCACTTTCATTAAGCTTAGAAATACCGTTAAATTCTAAAAGTCTCTCACCCATAGGAATAATCATGTATTCATCCATTATTTCTCTTAAAACTAAATCTCCCTTTATCTTCATTCCTGACTCCTTAAATTATTTGTTATGCTCTATATCTATTAATCATATGTATTCATTTTTATATAGCTTATTCCTGATATATTTTAACGACGAATGTTTTATACTCATTAAACTCACTTAAATAAAACACTTTCCATTACATTAACAGCTTCTTCGTCTATACGGCATGTTAACTCATATACTTCAATATTATTAACTAATTGCTGAATATAGTTCATGCAAAAATCTATTAGTTTAAAATCAAAATTCATATGTAAGGTATTTGAAAAAAGTGCTAACACAGCTTCTTTTTCATCTAACTTTCTTACTTCGTTTTTTTCACCTTTTTTAACTAAAACAATAGCTTTAAGTGGCGCACTTCTATTAATGGCTTCTCCAGAACTTCCACACCAAGGCGTCCCAAAAACTTTAGGTATCCCATTAACATTACGAACTGCTGGCGCATCACCATTTAAAATAAGTGCATTACGATAGGTTTGCCATAAATGTGCCTGTGTAGATTTACCTGCACCACTTACACCAGAAAATATAATGCCTTCTCCTTTGTATTCAATTGCTGCGCCATGAAATACGATGCCACCTAAATGTAGTAATCTACATTCAAAAGCATACATTAGCCATTGTAAATCATAATGGTTATATTCTTCACAATGAGGAATATATTCAATTCGGGCGTAGTCTTTAGACATTCTTATAGAATATCCCCCTTGATTTTTCCACAAATCGTATACAGTAAAAATATTTTCATTTTCCTCTTCATGCCATTGCTGATTATATACTTGTCTACCTTTAGTTCTAAAATTCAATACTTCAAAACCTTTTACACCATGTACCACTACATCCATTTGTCCAAGACTCGGCATTTTTAGCTGCTCTCTTAAACGAAAAGCTTCCATCATACGTGGCAAAATGATACAG
>CALGWE010000698.1:0-2597 GCA_937935915.1 uncultured Clostridia bacterium | reverse complement strand
GAAACGCATCTATAACACCGGAAAAATCACCATTTCCGGCGCCATCGCTGAAAAATATGGCAACAGTACCAAAAATATTATCTGGCTATTCTAGAGGTAGAGACTTCGCTCAGTAAACGTAGTGAAGTGTTAGAACAAATTACAGAGTATATCAGTACCTATGAGTATATAAGTTATGTCATACTAAATGATGAAGTAGTGTGTATTATACAAGCAGAAAACTTTATAGATATGAAAGAATCCTTGATAAAGTTACATAAGAGATTATTAGAACGCTATGAAATCCCTAATATTATTACCTTTAGTAAGGAGATTAAAGGTTTTGAAAATATGTCTAGTATTTATAAAGATCTTAAGAAGGTAGCTGAGAAGAGATTTTTATCACCTGAAAAATTGATTTGGGAAGAAGAAGATAGCAAAGGAAGTATTTATAGTGAAGAAAAAGAAATAGATGTAGAAAGCATTAGTTCACAAATATATAGTTTCATTCAAGTAGGGGATAAAAAGAGATT
Organism: uncultured Clostridia bacterium; assembly: GCA_937935915.1. Taxonomy (GTDB): domain Bacteria; phylum Bacillota; class Clostridia; order Lachnospirales; family Cellulosilyticaceae; genus Cellulosilyticum. Next base: position 2,085 of record CALGWE010000698.1, on the reverse strand, counting down.
AAAAGAAGAAATAAAAAATATAAAAGTATTACTTAGAAAAAATGAAATGAATATAGATCGTACAAAGGGTATTCTTGTAAATATTTTAATGAAATGTATGGGCCTTATTGAGGCGCAATATGCACAATATAATATTGAAATTCCTAATGGGGAATTTATTATAGAAACTATTTACAAATGTACCAATATTGACGAAGTATTAAAATATATAGATGAAGAACTTATTAGGGTCTGTAATCAAATTGCTCTGGAAGCACCAGAAAATACAATGGATAAAATTCTTTACTACATTAAGAATAACTATAATAAAGAATTACGACTAGAGTTTTTAGCAGAGCTATTTAATTACAATAGTGCTTATTTGGGGAAGAGCTTTAAAAACTATACAGGCGAAAGTTTTAATGTATATATTGATAAATTACGCATTGAGAGGGCAAAAGAGTTACTTTTAAATAAGGATATGAGAGTATATCAAATATCAAAAGAAGTGGGTTATAAACATATTGATTACTTCCATAGTAAGTTTAAAAAGTATGTAGGACTTAGTCCGTTAGAGTATAGGAAGAGTAGTCTTATTAGTAAGTAAGAATTACTAAATATAAAGCGAGTAACGGGGAGAAAGTAAAATTACTAAAGTAAAGTTACTAAAGTAAACTTACATATGAAAAAAGAGGGGTAATTGCATGAAAAATATTTTTGAAGAATTAAAAGCTTTGGGATTTAGTAATTTAGATAAAGTAGAGGTTTTTACGAAGCCAGAGCAGGAAGAGAAAAAGCAATCTACCAAGAAAGTAAGCAGTTTTACTGTAGAAGAGACATTGTATGACAAAAGTTATGTATGTCCTGTTTGTGATCATGCTTTTAAATCTAAGACAATTCGTTCAGGAAAGAATCGATTAATGAGTGTAGACATTGATTTACGTCCGGTTTATGATATTGTCAATCCGCTATACTATGAACCAATTGTATGTGAAAGGTGTGGTTATTCAGCTTTAGCAAAAAATTTCAATACACTTACAGGGGCACAAGCGAGACTTATTAGAGAGCAGATTTGTACACAATATAAGGAACATCATTTTTCAAGTATACTAACAGCCGGGGAAGCAATACATAAATATAAATTAGTACTTTTAAATGCAGTTGTGAAAAGGGCAAAGGATGGAGAAAAGGCATATATATGTTTAAAAATTGCATGGGTTTATAGAGAACTAGAAGATACAGAAAATGAAATGCTATTTTTACAGCATGCCTTAACTGGCTTCTTAAATGCATACAATAAAGAAAGGTTCCCTATTTTCGAATTAGGAGAATTAACAGTAGCTTATTTGATAGCAGAATTATATCGCCGTTTTAAAGAGTATGATAAAGCACAACAATGGGTAAGTTGTGTTGTCTTGGATCGTAGTGTAAGCTTAAGGCTTAAAACAAAGGCACTACATTTAAAAGGACTTATTCGTGAAGAAAAGGAAAAAGCTAAGCAGGAAGCTGGCAATTAACTCATTGGACTAGAATACAAGGAAAAGAAAAAGAGCATTGCGAAATAAATATATTTCGTGATGCTCTTTTAGCATACAAAGCTAGTTGGTGTATGTCACGGCTTTGCTCAGCAAAACAAGCTTATTCCACAGAGATGGCTTCTACTGGACAGGAGTCAGCAGCTTCTTGAGCGCTATCTTCGCAGTCAGCTGGTACATCAGGAGTATAAGCTACAGCTTTACCATCATCATCCATTTCAAATACTTCAGAACAGATAGATGGACATAATCCACAACCAATACAAATATCTTTGTCTACATGAGCTTTCATATTTATATCCTCCTTAAAATAGATATAATAATAGTATGGACAGTTTTTTGAGTTAAATACATCAAAGGGAATTTTAGATTTATAACTAAAAGTGTATTTAAAAGTTTATAAAGTTGGAAGTAAATAGATTGTAGAATTTTTAATAATAATATAAGATGTTTGTTGTAATTGTTATACAATGGACATTTTTTTATTGTTACGTATTATAGCAGGAATGAAGTATAAATTGGGTTAAACTACTTAAAATATACATATATAATGCAATAAAAATGTATGATT
>CALGWE010000697.1:0-2553 GCA_937935915.1 uncultured Clostridia bacterium | reverse complement strand
TGAAAAACGTGTGAGACCACTTGCCCAAACTTTAACTTCTTCACCTGTTAATACAAAGGCACGTAAATCTGCCTTTCTTTCAACGCATTCTCTATCTTCCATAACTTCTAAATCTATGAAATCAATTACTTCTTGTGCAATAAAGCGCCTTGGCTCATTTATAATTGTCTCCTTAAAAGTTTCAAGGGCTTTTTGATCTAAATCCCTACCAAAAACTACACCATAGCCTCCTGCTTCTGAAACATCTTTAATCACAAGCTTATCTAAGTTATCTAATATATATTTAAAGTCTTCTTTATAATATGGTAGATAAGTCGGTGCATTTTTTAAGATAGGCTCCTCACCTAAATAATACTTGATCATTTTAGGTACAAAATAATAAATGCCTTTATCATCTGCAATGCCGTTTCCTGGTGCATTAATAATTGCAACACGTCCAGCTCTATAAACTTCCATTAAATGTGGAATACCAATTAAAGATTCTTCTAAGAAAGCCATAGGATCAAGATATTCATCTGAAATGCGCCTATATATTGCCCCTACACGTTGCATCTCTCCTTGGTAGTCTGTAAAATACAAAGTATTATCTTTCACTACTAATTCATTACAAGTTGCTAAAACAGCACCCGTTTGCTCTGCTAAATAGGCATGTTCAAAAAATGCTGCATTATACCTTCCAGGCGTCATAATCACATTAATACCGCCTACATTCACATGATCCATTGTTTCTTTTAACAATTTGCCATAATCTCTATTATCTACTACTTGATGATTGGCAAATGTGGTAGGACTTGCTCTCCTTGTCATTTCTCTTGCAATCATTGGATAAGATGCCCCTGATGGCACACGTAAATTATCTTCAAGAATATACCAAGTGCCACTGCGAGCTTGTACTAAATCAATTCCTGAAATATGACTATATATGCCTTGAGGTGGTAAAATGCCTTCACATGCTGGTAAATAACCTTTAGAGGAATAAATAAATTCTTCTGGGATAATCCCCTCTTCAACAATTCGTTTCTCCCCATAAATATCTGCAAGAAATTTATTGAGTGCAGTTACCCTTTGAATGAGCCCCTTCTCCAAATATTCAAATTCCTTTTTTGAAATAACTCTTGGAATCGTGTCGAAAGGAAATAGCTGTTCATGAAACACCTTATCTTTATATATTCCAAATTTAACGCCATACCTTGCTAAAAGCCCATTAATGCTCTCTCTATGTTTAACTAACTCTTTCATAAACACTTCCCCCTTCTTTTACTAAAGAATAAAAAAAAGCAAAGACACCCTACTCTTAAGCGCCTTTGCTTTTTTATATTATACATATTATTTTTAAAAGAAATCAATATTTTTCTAAATTTTTATACTCACAGAATGTCGGTGACTATATTTCACCTTTGAGCTGTTTTAATTCCTCTTTTGTCAGCTGACGATACTCACCAATTGCTAAATCTTCTGGCAAACTAAAGTTCCCCATTTTAATACGTTTCAGGTATACAACTTCTTTCCCAATAGCTTGTACCATACGTTTCACTTGATGGAACTTTCCTTCTTTAATGGTGACATAGATTTCTGACTCTTCACCACTTGAAATAATTTCAAGTTTACCTGGTGCAAAAACTGTCCCATCTTCTAAAGTCATACCTGCTGCAAATGTTTCGCAGTCTTCTGGGACTACCTTTCCAGTAACACGGGCATAATATACTTTATCCACGTGTTTTTTAGGTGAAAGTAATTCATGTGTTGTTTTGCCATCATTTGTTAAAACAAGTAACCCTTCTGTGTCTTTATCTAAACGTCCTACTGGTGCCACATCTTTATTGCGATCTTCTTCATCTAATAAATCCACTACTGTTGGTAATTTCTTATCTTCAGTAGCTGTAATATAGCCGCCTGGTTTATGAAGGATAAAATAATAAAACTCTTGATAATCCATAATACGCCCACCCACTTTAACTACTGCTGTATCTGGGTCAATGCTTGTCTCAGGTTTTTGTACAACGCTATCATTCACTTGTACTTTCTTCCCTTTAATTAACTTTTGTACTGTACTTCTTGTGCCATACCCAACATGCACTAAGTACTTATCTAATCTCATCTTTGCCACTTTTTCTGCTCCTATCTTCCTTTATCAATATCCATCTTATGTTTTCCTTTTTGTCACTTAGCCCATCATACGCCAAGATGCTGGATATTGGTTTTTAAGCATATTATTTTGTGCTTTTACCCAACCTAAAGGATATCCTTGCATACATACAATATGCCATCCTTTACTGGCTTCAATTAAAAGTGTTTCACCTTTTAAATAACGTTTCACCATTTCTTCATCTTCGCCAATTTCAATGGTACGTTTAAACATTTCTTTTGGATAAGCTAAAACAAGTGCTTGTGAAGGTTCAAAGCGTTTACTTTTTGTTTCACCTAAATAAAGCCCTGAACGAATAGCACGAATACCAGTAAGATCTGGTGCCTCCTCTGGTAAAATATAAAGCTTTCCTTTAATTTCTTCTACAGGTGTATTTAAATCAATATGTGTTTGTTCACTGATAAACT
>CALGWE010000696.1:0-1985 GCA_937935915.1 uncultured Clostridia bacterium | reverse complement strand
TAAAGTGGTAGAGATTTACAAGATAGATTTATAAGTGAGATAATATAAGAACATAATAGGAGAATAATATGGGGGAAGAGATAAGAGATTTAATCGAAAAGCTATATCAAACAAGTGTGTTAGAAGAAAGTGAGTTACTTTACTTACTTGAAAATTATTCTAAAGAAGCTGCCAAGCTTTTAGCTCAAAGAGCTAATGAAGTGCGCCTTAAAAACTATGGAGATAAAGTTTATTTAAGAGGGCTTGTAGAATTTACAAATTACTGTCATAGACATTGTAAGTACTGTGGGATTCGTAGTGAAAATAAAAAAGTTAGTCGTTATCGCCTTTTAGAAGATGAAATCATAGATTGCATTAATATGGGATATGAATTAGGTTACCGCACAGTAGTTTTACAAGGCGGTGAAGATGTATATTATACAGACGATAAGTTGGTGGCACTTTTAGAACGTATTAAGGATAAATGGCCAGAGATCGCCATTACATTGTCTATTGGAGAAAAGTCTTATGCGGCTTATAAACGCTATTTTGAAGCAGGGGCTGAGCGTTATTTACTACGCCATGAAACAGCTTCAGCTGAGCTTTATAAATCATTACATCCTCATATGAGTTATGAAAATCGCATGAGGTGTTTAAGTAATTTAAAAGATATAGGTTACCAAGTAGGTACAGGCTTTATCGTAGGATTACCAGGGCAAACGGCAGCCCATCTTGTACAGGATTTAATGTTTATTAAGGCATTTAAACCACATATGGTAGGCATTGGACCATTTATGCCTCAAAAAGACACACCACTAGGGACTATGCCAGCAGGTACAGCAGATATGACAACTTATTTAATTTCTATTTTAAGATTATTACAAGGGGATTTATTATTGCCAGCAACGACTTCTTTAGGTAGCATTGATCCACTAGGAAGAGAAAAAGGCTTAAAAGCAGGTGCTAATGTTGTTATGCCAAATTTATCACCAGTGGAAGTAAGAGATAAGTATGCTCTTTATGATGGAAAAGTTTGTACAGGTGATGAAGCGGCACAATGTAGAAGGTGTATTGAAAAGCGTATTGAGCAGGCGGGATACAAAGTAGATATGGGACGTGGAGACCATAAAAAATTTATTGATAGTATAAAATAAATGGGGTATAATATCTCTTAAAAAACATGGAGGTGGCCTATGACCGGGCAAGCAGCATTTTTTGACATTGATGGAACCATTTATCGTGAGGGGCTTATAACGGAGGTTTTTAAGAAACTTGTGACGTATGAATTAATTGATGGGAGTAAATGGTATAATGAAGTAAGGCCAGCCTTTCTAAATTGGGATAAGCGTATGGGAGATTATGATACCTATTTATTAAAAATGGTAGATATTTACACAGAAGCAGTAGAAGGCATTAGTGGTGAACAATTAGCTTATGTTGCTAAACGCGTTATTGAGCAAAAAGGTGATCGTGTGTATACTTTCTCTAGAGAGCGTATTAAATGGCACAAACAACAAGGACATAAAGTGATTGCTATTTCAGGTTCGCCATATGAACTTGTTAAAGAAATGTCTCAAAAGTATGGTATGGACGATTTTAGAGGGACTATTTATCAAAGAGATGAATTAGGTCACTTTAATGGAGAAGTCATTCCAATGTGGGATGCTGTAAGTAAAAGACGTGCTATTTTAGAATTTGCGAAACACTATGATTTAGATTTAGCCCAGTGTTATGCTTATGGAGATACAGCAGGAGATTTAACGATGTTAAAGATGGTAGGTAATCCGTATGCCATTAACCCAACAAGAGAATTAATTAGTAAATTAAAAGAAGAGGCGCTAGAAGATAAGGTGCAAGTAATCGTAGAGCGAAAAGACGTAACTTATCGTTTAAAATTAAATGATTTAGATTTAGTATAATGAGCAGAGATAGGGCAAGAGATTGTCCTATCTCTTTTTTACACATAATTTTTAAGGTAAAATATTACAAATATGTTAAAAGTGTTG
>CALGWE010000695.1:0-1538 GCA_937935915.1 uncultured Clostridia bacterium | reverse complement strand
TTCCTTCAAAGACTTAAGGAATATATTGAAGATGAAATTTCACCTATCCAACATATGATGATTTATGATAACTTTGAGGAAAGTTATTTAGTTGAAGCCAATTATTTAAGAAGATTAACAGCGTACAATATGGAGCCTAAATATATTTTGCAGAGTGGTTCAATCAAGAACTCAGCAGATATTGAGTTGGCTTTAGATGCGTTGCAATTATATTATGAGGAACACATTCATACATTTGTCATTGTATCCAGTGATAAGGATATGTATCCTTTAGTGAGAAAGCTTGGACAAAAAGGTGCCGATGTTATTTTAATTGGGCAGACGTTCAATGCGTCTAACCATGTGATTAATTGTGCTAGCAAATTTATTCCAATCGAAGAAGTAATCGATATTAACTATGACAGAGACTTTATGATTAAAAAAGATATGATTGTTATGGTTAAAAGAATGAATGACCTGTGTGAATGGGCTACAAGAAAACATGGTGATATGTCTAAGACGATGCTACTAGAAAAGCTTCGTGCTGACGTATTTAATAAGAAGGAATATATTGCAGAGCTTTATGAAGAAGTGATCACTCAGAAGTTATTTGAAGAATATACATATGAATATAAAGGTGCAGAGTATGTTGGGGTACGTGTAGTCAAAGCGAACATTGTCAAACAGATTGTAAATGATAAACTGATTCCTACAATGATTCACAAGCATGTGAGAAATAAAAAGGGAAAAATATAATATATAACTTGATTATAGGTACCAATGTAGTATAATAAAACTAACTGTTCACAACAAATGCCAAGTTATTTATTATGCGATACTACGATACTAATTTAAAGCATAGCACTATTTATAGGCAAATGCGTGAAAATATATGGACGTTTAAAAATATTAAGATGTAACACATTTACTAGGGAAGGCTACGCAACTATAATTCCCATAACTATTACAGCTTAATATTAAAAAGGAGCTATCATGGAATAATTTATAATTTCACGATAGCTTCTTTTTTGTATCAAGTTATTGTATGCTGTGAATGTTTATTTAGGATATACTTGAAATAATCAATGATATGTGGGGGGAAAGAGATGAAAAAGAAGTTAATAGGTGCCATTTTAATCGTTATGGTACTGCTGTTAGGCATAAGTCAAATTTATAGGCAAAAGGGAAAGGGAGTAGCTATTGCCACCAGTCAGTTTGAAACACAAATCATTAAGCTTTATGTGGATGGAAAAAATGAGGTCATTCAGATTACAGAGCCAGATGAAGTTCAGGCAATACTAACGATTGTAAAGAGGGTAGATGAATTTCGCATCGTGCCAGAGGAAGAAGTGACAACGGGGGTATGTCAAAAATGGCTTGTATTTGATACCGGTGTCACTATAGGTATTCATGCAAATAGTGATTATGGCAATGTAGAATCAGATATTCAAGAGGTAGGTACGCCCCTTTATTTGCCGCAGGGACTTTGTGACTGTGTGAATGAAATCATAGAAAAGCATTCAGCTAATGAGCACCTTTAATACAGGTTAATGTGTTGT
>CALGWE010000694.1:0-4730 GCA_937935915.1 uncultured Clostridia bacterium | reverse complement strand
ATTATAAACTTTATACAATAAATTTTTAACTTTACAAAATTACGATAATCCATAAAAAAATTACCTTTTAGGGATTTTTTTTATGACCTTGTACAATTAAATCGGAATATAAAGCTTTATCCTTGTATATTCTTTACATTTTGATTCTATTTCTATGACTTCTTTTGTATCTTTTATGTCATAATTTAGACAAAGTCGTGCAATAATTGCTTTTAGTCCAAATCCCGATTTTGCCTCTAATTTTTCACCTTTCATGATTTTTTCTATTATTTCCTCTGACATACCATTTCCATCATCCTCAACAGTAACGATCATTCTACTTGCTGCTTCATCGAAATGGGTTGAAATACTAATATGTACAGGTACACCAGCTTTTTTTACACCATATTTAAGACTATTTTCTACTAGGGACTGAATTGTAATCTTCGGAATCTTAAATTCTAACGTTCTTTCATCAATGTCATAATGCATCACCACACTATTAGGTTTTCTAATAATGGCAATCTTAATATACTCTTCTACGATTTGTATTTCTTCTGCTATGCTTATGCTTTCATCTCCACGACTTAGACACGCTCTATAATACTTCGCCAATGTTTTAATAAGCTCAATAGCTGCATCTTTTTCCTCAATAGCAACTAATATACTGGCAGCATTTAAGGTATTATATAAGAAATGAGGCTTTACCTGATGGTTAATAATAGATAGTTCTAATCGCTTTTGGAGCTTTTCTCTTTGGGCTACATCAATAATTAGCTCATTAATTTGTCCCATCATTTCATTTAAGGCATCACTAATGTCATAAACCTCTAAATAACCTTCTTCCATATAGAAGTCTTCATCTAATTTCTTCTCTTCACCAACAATCCTTGCTTTACTAGCAATGTATTTTAAAGGCCATACTACTTTTCGTTTAATGATTAAAGACGCAATAATAATAAAGATAATATTACTCATTACCGCAAAGATTAAAATAATACTTATATTGTAGTTAGTACGTGACTGATGATTAATTCCTACAATATAACCATTTATAATAGGCATTTTTTCTACCACATAGTAATATTTTCTGTGGTTTTTACTAATATGATAATATTTATTTTCTTCCCATCTTATCTGGTCCTTTATCTTCTTTACTGCTGACAATCTACTCTCATCTGCCATACAGATCGTTTGACCTGTTCCATCTTGAATAATAATATCTAAGGTAATATTAGCTAAGATATTGTTACACTCTTGTCTTAGGTTATCGGGATTTAAATAAATTACAATATAACCTAATGGCTTCATATCTTCCTTTGAATTAATCAGACGTGTCATATAGAAGGTAGGACCATTATTTTTTTCTAGTATATTTTCACCTATTTCCCAATAAGCACCACCCTTTCGCGCTTTAACTTCCTCTAAATTAAGCTGTCTTCTAAAAGCTTTTGCATCTTTATTATAGGTAGGCTCTTGATACTCAGAAAATACATTCCCATCTAAATCCATAATATGGATAGATTTAATGTCTTCACGTTTTGTAATTTCTTTTCTAAGAATTTCTTTCAGGTTCTTGTCTTTATCTTCTGGGGCTACTTTCAATAAATATTGAACAGTATCATTGATAACAAGATTATATGAAACTCTTTCGGACTCCATCATTTTTCTTGATAACAAATAAGAAAATGTGTTCAGGGCTTGCATGTCACTAGTTTGGAACTTATAATCTACCTCTTTTTGTAATGCTAAATAAAAGATACCAATTCCTAATATCAAAGAAATGGTAATTGTAATAAGATAGCTTTTCATAAGCACCCAACTAATACTATGTATTCTTCTCGCTTTTAAATGGTTTTTCATCTATTCATACACTGCCTTTTTATACTCGTTAGGTGTCATATTAGTATATTTCTTAAATAGTCTTGTAAAGTAAGTTGTATCTGTATAACCTAACTTTTCGCCCACTTCATATACCCTATAATTCTTTTCTTTTAATAAGAATTTTGCACGTTTCATTTTCATACCTGTGACATAGCTTAAGAAATTCTCACCAGTTTCTTGTTTAAATAGTGTACAAAAATAATTTTTGCTAATTGCTAGTTTTTCACTGATAATAGTTAAATTAATTTCTTCGTCTACATGTTCAATAACATATTGGCAAGCTTGCATAACCACATTATCTTTATACATAACTTTACACTCTTCAAAAGTAATATATAAGTTATCAATTTTTTTACTAAAGCGTTCAATAAGCACTTCTTTATCTAATTGTTCATCTTGTCCATAATCTAAATAAGCCTCTATGTTTTCTAATTTACTTAAATAAGTAAATCGTTCCTTAATCTTAGTAACAATTTCTTCTAAGATATAAGAAAATCTTACGCACATGCTTTCTCTTTCTAGATCACCATAACTTCTTTCTTCATCTATAATCTGTTTAAGAATTTCAAAGGCTCTCGAATCAGTTTGCATAATATATTTAATAAGTTGTTTATCCTTCTCTCTAGAAAGCTGACGTTTCTTTCTTTTTTCACCATTTAGTTCATTAAATACTTTTAGCATTTTTTTATTGCGTTCTTTGCTCACAAGTTTTTCTTTAGCTTTTTCTAAGACTGCTATAATCTTTTCTTCTTCTAGTGGTTTTAAAACATAATCTAGTCCCCCATATTTAATAGCACTTTTTGCATATTCAAATTCGCCATAAGCTGTTAGTACAATTATCTCCAAATCATATTCTTCTGATCTTACATTTTCCATAAATTCTATGCCATTCATAATGGGCATTTCAATATCTACAATTGTCAAATCTATCTCCTGCTTTCTAAGTTGTTGTAAACCTTCTTCTCCATTTTCCGCTTCACAAATAACCTCAAAACCTAAGTCTTCCCATGGAATTAATTGTTTAAGCCCCTTTCTTACGATAGGTTCGTCATCTATTAATTGTACTTTAAACATCTATTCACCCCGTAAATCTTAATTTTACATAATTATACCACATTCTATAACATTTATGTTAATACACCAAAACAAGGAGCCCCTATAAATTTTTTATAGAAAGCTCCTCTAATACTATTAGTTTTTCTTATATCCTAACCTAATACAACCTTGATTTTGTACTGCTTATTAGTTTCTAACTCTTCTATCATATTTCTTCTAATAACTACTTTATTACCAATGATGATATATGGCCATTCATTGAAGTATACAGATTGTATTTGGCATTCGTTACATTCTTTATGTCCACTATTGATGTATTCAACTTCAAATTGTCTACCAGCGAATGTGAATGTAATGTTTGCTTTATTGTCCCCATCAAATTGTTCTAAAAGTAGTTTAGGTTGTAATACTAAGTCCCCTAATTCACCTTTGATTCCAAACATTTCAGTTACTACAGTGTACATAAGCCAACTTGCAGCTCCTGTTAAGTAGTGATACATTCCTCTACCACGCGTATTGATATATTCTGGTACACCAGGGTAAATTCTACTTTCATTAAAGTTTGTACAGTGTTTATAAAGCGTTTCAATAACTTTATAACCTTCTTTTACAAAACCTCTTTGATATAAAGCATTAGCATACATAATCGCCATGTGAGAGAAAACAGCGCCGTTTTCTTTATGCCCATAAGCAAATCCAAACATTCTTCCAAGGTCTGTTTTAACCTCTTGGAAGTCTGTATTTAATTTATAACCACCTACAGCTGCATCGTAAAGATATTTATCTGCTGCTTTTGTGATTTCTTTTACTTGCTCTTTAGTTGCAATACCAGACATTACTGTAAATACTTGTCCTGTAAGCATCATGCGTACATTTTCATCAAATTTACCTTCTACACGTCTGCTATTGTTATCATAATAACCGTTGTACCAGCTACATTCTTCACCATCTGTGATCCATTCGGCACTTCTAATATGTTCGAACATCCAATCTACTTTTCTATCAAGGTTTTCTGCTAATACTTCAATATCTACAGCCACTTTTTTACCACTTACTGCATGTCTTACTTGTTTGCAGTATGTAGCTAATAACTCATTTTTACCTGCTATATCTTCATAAATAGCTTCTGGCTCCTCAATAAGCATTTTTAATTCTTCAGCTATTTCGATTTCATTCTTATTAAGACGTGCTTTAATTTCACGAAGTAAACTCGCGATAGCTTTCATATTACCTGCATAAAGGGCTGTAAATGCTACACTTTCGCCTTTTTCATCAGCCATATCTAAGCCGTCATTCCAGTCTGCTCCACGCAATTTAATATTATTATGTTCACCAACATCATAGAATGCTGTTAAGTGTTGTACAAGGAGATGTTCTAAAATAGTCCCTTCATATTTTGCTGCACCATCTTGCATCAATTGAATATTGCCTTGCATAATATTCCATAATTCATCTTTAGCTGTACCTCTTTCAACTTGTAAGTCTTTGAAGTATACTTGATTTTCTAAAAGGAATTCTAAATCACCACTTTGTTGTAAGTAGAGATTTACTGTTAAGAATGGCCATGCACCATGATCCATCCATACACGTGTGATGTTATTTCTATCAGCAATGAATTCGCCTGGTTTAGTTCCGATGATTGTAGCATTTGTTCCATCGATTCTTACACCACCGAAGTTATCTTTTAACATTTTACGTACACCACTTGGATCCATGAATAATAATGCTAAACAGTCTTGCCATAAGTCACGCCATCCACGACCACCTTTACCATAATCATGATGTGGCAAGAATGAACATCCATAGATTCT
>CALGWE010000693.1:0-1786 GCA_937935915.1 uncultured Clostridia bacterium | reverse complement strand
TAAATTATAATAAAAGTAAAAGGTGTGGCACCCGTAAAATTAATTTTACTAAGTGTGACACCTTTTCGGCATAGGAGAGGATAAAACGTATGAATGCATTACAAAGAGATTTAAAGCAGTTAACAGCATTAATAGAAGAAAAAGAATATGAAAGAGTAAAGAAGGACCCTTATAGATTAAAGTTTCATTTAATGCCTAAAGTAGGTTGGCTCAATGATCCAAATGGACTTTGTCAATATAAAGGAACCTATCATGTATTCTTCCAATACTCACCTTTTAATGCAGAGGGCGGTCTTAAGTTCTGGGGACATTATACAAGCTTAGACCTTATTAATTGGGAGTACAAAGGCACAGAACTTTTTGCAGATCAGCCATATGATTGTCATGGGGTATATTCAGGTTCAGCTTTAATTGATGAAGGTAAAATGTACTTATATTACACAGGAAATGTAAAACATGCTGGAGATTATGATTACATTAATGCAGGGCGTGGCCATAATACGGTTGTTGCCATTAGTGAAGATGGTATTAACTTCAAACATAAACAATTACTGATGGAAAACAAGGATTATCCAGAGCATATGAGCTGTCATATTAGAGACCCTAAAGTATGGCAAGAAGGGGATACTTATTATATGGTGCAAGGTGCTAGAGATAAAGCATCAGTAGGGCAAATCATTGTTTTTGAGTCAAAGGACCGTATAAACTGGTGCGTTAAAAATATTGTAAAAAGTAAGGAAAAGTTTGGGTATATGTGGGAATGTCCAGATTATCTTGAAGTAGATGGGCAAAAACTTTTAATGTTATCACCACAAGGGATTGAAGCAGAAGGTATAAAATATCAAAATATTTATCAAAGTGGTTACTATAAAGTAACAGGAGATATAAAGGCAGCCAATTATGAGCTCGGTGAATTTGAAGAATTAGACCGTGGATTTGATTTTTATGCACCACAAACATTTTTAGATGACCAAGGTAGAAGAATCTTAATTGGTTGGATGGGTATGCCAGATATCACAGATTTATATGAAAATCCTACAGTTAAAGAAGGCTGGCAACATGCTTTAACAGTGCCACGTGTTTTAAGTATGAGAAATGGTAAATTACATCAAAATCCTGTTTCAGAACTTGAAGCTTTAAGAGGTCAATTATTAAGTAGTGGCATGCAAGATCAGGTAACACTTGAAGCATATGAAACTTTTGATTTTGAGCTTGCAGCCCAGGAACTTAAAGAGAACTTAGAAATTGTTATAAGAGATGGCGCTACATTAACTTATAACGCAACTAATAAAATATTTAGCTTAAATCTTAATGAAAGTGGCTATGGTAGAACAACACGTAGCGTACAGTTAGAAGCTTTAAGAAATGTACGTGTATTAGGAGATACATCAGCCCTTGAAATCTTTGTAAATGATGGTGAAGAAGTATTTGCGACCCGTTATTATCCAAAAGCAGAAGCACTTCAAATCATGGTAAAAGGTGAAGGGCTTGTGGCTAAAATAAATTTATGGGAAATGAAGGCGATGACAATTGAAGACAAAACTAACTAGTCGTATAGGGGCATTACTTATTGATAACTTAGCTATTTATGCTTTAGGGCTAGGCATGCTCATTCAGCTTCAGCTTAAAGTAGAAACGGCATTGATTTTAATCAGTGTGCTATTTATAGCCTATACTATTTTAATTCCAACGCTTTGGCAAGGTTATCAGCTGGGAAAATATATGCTTGGCATGAAAATCGTTACAGAAAGCTATGGTCAGCCAAGCTTTATGCAAATGCTCTTAC
>CALGWE010000692.1:0-1749 GCA_937935915.1 uncultured Clostridia bacterium | reverse complement strand
CAGTTTAAGGAAGATGTAAATATTATGGGGAGTTTCTTTAATGAATTAAATGACTAAATAAAGTGGCATAAAAATGGTTTAAAAATAAAAGAGTATAAAAATACAAAAATGGGAATGGTTGACAAAAGTTAAAGATAAAATTAGAATATAAAAAAGAATTTATGTAAAACCGCTATTATTTATTAAGTTTAAAACATGAGGAGACATTATGGGAGAACAAACAATTATTAAACTTAACAAATTAATCGTAACGGTAGGACTAATATGTGCTACAGCACTAAGTATAGTATCAATGGTTCAAAGCATTATGGGTGTGAATGGTACAACACTTATGAGTGCATTAATAAAGGGCACACTTTACTTAGGGCCAATGGTGGTATGTTATTTAATTTATAAGCAAAATGAGGCAAATACAAAATTAAAATACTGTGAAATGGTAGCATATATTATTATGTATGCAGGGATAATGGCATCACCATTTGGAAGAAGATTATCTGCAACAGCATTTTGTATATTAATGGTGCTTTATATGTATCATGATATCAAACTAATTATATTAGCTACAATTGGTATTGGAAGTATAAACATTGTTGCATTAAGTATTAGAATAAATACGGTAGGTATTAATAAGCTAGAACTTATAGGTGAGGCGATTAGTCATATTTTAATTATAGGTATATTCTTAGTGTTACTGTATATGGTTACCAAGTTCATGAGTGAAGAAAATGACTTAAAGATTGAAGAAATTCAGAAGGAAAAAGAAACACAAGAAGTATTAATGCATGATGTTTTAAGGGTTGCAAAGCTTTTAAATACAAATTGTGAAAAAGTATATGATATTGTAGAGCAAGTATCTAATGCTTCTGAATCGGTGTCAAATGCAGTAGGCCAAATTGCTGAGGGAGCAGTAGAGACAGCCAATACCATAGATAACCAGTTAGATATTACTAGAAACATTCAAACTCAAGTAACATTAACATCCAAAGAGTTTACAGAGATGAAACGTGTATTTGAAGAATCAAAAGATTACTTTAAAGATGGTACAACACTTGTTGGTGCTCTTGATGAAAAGGCGAAAGTAACCAATGAAATTAGTAAAGCAACTAAAGATGTTATGGAAGAATTCAAAGAGAAGTCAAAGCAAATTAATGAGATTGTTGAAGTAATTACCACTATTTCAGAACAAACGAACTTATTAGCTTTAAATGCTTCTATTGAAAGTGCTAGAGCAGGTGAAGCAGGTAAGCTAGCTTTTCAAAGTAAAGAGGCTACAGCCAATATTACAACCATCATTAAAGAATTACAAACACGTACAGAGCATGTAGTACAAAATGTAGCCGAACTTAGTGAAGTGGCTATAGAACAAGGTAAATTAATTATAGATACAAGAAAAACTTTTGATAAAATGATTGAGATAATTGGGTTATTATATGGTAAAACTGAAGGGATCAATCAGAAAATGGATGTTATTGTAGTTGGGAATAATGGTATTGTAGAAGGAATTCATGATATATCTGCTGTAAGTGAAGAGACAACGGCAAGTTCTGAAGAAGTAACAACGATGGCTATTAACAGTACAAGATTATCAGAAGAAGCTAGTAGATATGTAAAAGAACTTCTTGATTTAGGGAGTGAATTAGAGAAATACTTTTAATAGATAAGTAGGGGATTACATAAAGGATTTTATTTAAAAGATATTAGGCAGAAAAAGAGCTGTGGCGTTTGTCACAGCTTTTTTATTTATAGGGC
>CALGWE010000691.1:0-10964 GCA_937935915.1 uncultured Clostridia bacterium | reverse complement strand
ATGGACGCTTTTTTATTTTCTATTCAATTACTTGTATAATCATATCACATAATTTAGCATATGTTACTTTTGCTTTTGGATTAATCTCTGTAATAAGACCTGCTGCATAAGCCTTTCTTACAGCTTCACGATAATCTGCACTTACATTTTGGAAACTTACACTTGATGGTTTTACTTTGTACCCTGTTTTTAATTCATACAGTTTTACAAGTCCAGCCACCGCTTGTTCTTCTGTAATAGTTCCACTATTATTTCCAATAAAAATACCTGTTGATTTAGCTTTATTAAATGTTTCAGTACTTGGTTTTACTGTTAAATCAATGCTTGATTTGTTTTGAGCAATACCCATCATAAGTGCTACATATTGATCACGATATACATAGTCTTTGCTATAGTATACTGTACCTAATCCATTAATGTTATATGCGTTCATTAATTTACCCATTGTATAACTTATACTTCCTGAGCTTGCAATGTTTTTTTGATAAAGTGCAAACATACCTAATTGAGATGTTTGATATTTTAAGAATGTCTCATTAAGTGTCTCAATCGTATGATTTGCTTTTACCCATTTTGCAGAATCATAATAGTAAGTATATGTATATAAATCTTGATAACGGTAAGATTCTACTGTATCTAATTTTAATTTAACCATCGCATAACCATCTAGCTTATTAACTGTTGTGGTCTGTTTATCTCCTCTGAATCGAATTTCTAAACGTTCACCTTTAATAAGCATTTCAGGATAGCTTCTTTGATATGTATAAATATCGGCACTTTTAGCTGTTGTTAAATCAATTTGTACTATATCCTTCGCACTATGCTTCTTGCTATAGTATTCAAGGGTTTTGGCTGGGATCTCATATTCTCCAACATATGTTTGGATTTTAAGTGCCATTCCTTGATTAATTAATGTATCTAAAACTGATTTCGCCATTTTAATTGTTCTTACTTTAGCATCAGTCTTATTTTTATAAAGTTTTACATCTACTGTATAGTAGTAATCTTTTTTAGCTTGGATTTGTGTAATAACTTTATTAGTATCTACAATTTCCCATGTCCAAATATCATTTTTATAAGATTCTACGATTGGTTCTGGATAAGTCACAATGTTCTCATTATCCCCACCATCAAATTCACCACTAGATGTTTTAGTTATAAGCCTTACATACTTTGTATATACAGATTCTCGTACAATTTTTCTACCTGTCTCTGGATCTGTAAATACTAAGATTGTTTTAGCTCTTACATAGTATGGTCTATTGGCTTGTAATCCAGTGAATTTTACCATTGTCTTATCAATGATTTCATAACCACTTTCTTCACCACCCGCATTTTCACCTGAAGTATTTAATACGATACTGTCTAGGAATTCTACGTTATCAGCGAATTCTATCTCATAAGAATAGGCTTTATTAGGGTCATACCCCTCACCTTCTGGTCCTTCAATACCTTCTAAATCTTCTACGTCGCGAATCCAACTTACTGTTATATAGTTATCAGTAACTGGTAAGAAGTCGTGTCCAAGTTCTAAGATACTTTGATAATCTGCTTTTCCAAGTCCTCTTGGTGGATCTGGATTTTCAATTGTAAGTGTCTTTTGTGATACTGGATTACTCCAACTTGAAATTTCATTGCCTTCTTTTTGTTTGGCGCGAATCCATACATTATAAGTTGTATCTGGCATTAAGCCTGTAATTGTAACAATTGCTTTTCCACCGTTAGCCACATAGTCTTTATTACCTGGTTCATCTGATATTGTAAACTCCCATTTTTTAGCTGAGTCTGGATCTTCTACTCTACTATATACGATTTCATATTCAAAATCTTCATTGTATGTCCACCAAACAGAAACAGTATCATCAGTTACCCCGTTTGGATTTAAAACTGGTACAGTTGGTTTAGCCTGTGGTGGTTTAAACTCTGTAGCAGTTGTACCAATGATATAACTTGGATAAGTCTGTGTAAGTTTTTCACCTGAATCTAATACACGGTATGCTCTAATTAAAATAACGTAACGTGTATTAGGACTAAGGCCAGTTACTTTATAATCTTTCCAAGGTAATTGGTCACCATGTGTTGCATCTTCTGGTTCAATTGTATGCCATCCATCAACTGAATCACTTTCATTTTGTACAATCCATTTTTCTAAACTAATGGCACTTGCTGTACTTACTGCTGTATTTTGGTCCTTAATTTGTTTAATTACTTCGTCATAAGGTAATGTTTTAACTTCATATTTGATATCATTACCTAGTGTAACTTCCCTGTCTCTATAGTCTTTATTATAATCATTACCTACAATTTTTTTAACTGCTTCTACATCATTCTTTGTCTTTAAGATATGTTCTTTAAGATCAGGATCACCTTTAAATTTAATAGCTGGTGTACCACCTGTATAAACTCTACTATTCCATAACTTAGCGAAGAAGTTTTCCTCTTCATCTGTATAATTATCTGGATGATTTGCTATAATTTCATACCATTTTTCTAACCATTCAATAGTGATACTTTCTGTATCAATACCATTTTCTTGAATTCTAAGTGGTGGCTTAGCTAAGATTGGTGGTGTAAAGATATCACCATTTTTATCCACTGTAATTGCTACAATTGTAGGTTGTGAAATACTGTATTCTCCACTATAATCACGTTTTGCTACTATTTTAATATAATAAGTTTTATTAGATATAAGTGGTTTTACTTTTTGCTCAGATGTGATGTATTTATCTAATTCAGTTTTGAAACCAATAATTGTTTTTTTATCTTGTTTATAAATCAACTCATCATCGGAATCCTTAGCAATTGCTAGATTCTCAATAATTGGTGCTACATCTGTATCCTCTAAGGTGCTTTCATCCTCTGCTACCCAAATGTCATATCTCATTTCATGTTCGATCTTTCCATCTGCCTTTTTAGGTGCATCCCAAACAAGCTGTAACTTAAAAGGATCTTTATATTTCATATAAAATGTATTTGCTTTCATTTTATCTACGCTAACATCATCACCTGTTACAAGGTACTTGTTCTTTTCAAAACCTGCTTCATTTCTTATTTTATCTGAATATGGTTCTGGTACTTGTGGTTTAAGAGGTTGTTCCCTCAATTCATATGGTGTATATGGGCACTCTTTTGTGCGAAGTACTTCACCACCTGTAAAGATAAATTCTACATAATAGAAACTCTTTTTTTTAGGTTCATCGTGTTCAAATCGCCCTGGATCTCTTGGATTCAGCATATTATTGTTAAGTGTACCTACTAATCTGTAAGAATTTTCACCTTCCATCATACGATAGATTTTAGTTGTTTCTAAAGTATTATTATCTGCCCAAGCACCAAGTTGCCATTTAAGTTCTATACGTTTTTTACCAATGTTAAGGATAGTTAAACTTACACTTCTAGAAGCTTGCGCTATTTTAGGTGTCTCTATGTTTTTACCGACCTTTTCCCATCCATCTCTTAAAAACTTACTTGAAATATCTGTAGCAAGTACATAAGCTGAATATTTTTCTCCTGGCATTGTATTCGGAATAACGTATTTTACCTTTTTAACGCCACCTTCTGTAACGACTTTTGCGTCTTCATCTTTGATGATTACTGTTTGTGTACCTACGCCAGTTTGTTCACTGCCATCTCTTCCGTCAACACCATCTTTAGTATTTACGTCTTTATCAATATACACAAGCTTATATGTAGCTCCAGGAATGTACTCCCATAAAACTTCAATCTGATCATCTTTTTCTCTCATGATTGTATTAAAATCAGTTAAGAAATATTTACTAGGCTCTGAATTAATAATATTAGAAAGTTCTGCTTCATACTCTTTGCCTAATGCATCATAGTGTAAGTGTCCTGGCTTAACTTTTACCTTATATAAGTTACCGTTTTTAAGCTCTTGAGTTCCTGTTAAGTGCTCTTCAATAAGCTCTACATACTTTTCTTGCCCTTCTGTTGCACGGAAACGGTCTGACTCAAATGCCTCACCATGTATGTCTTCTAAAAGAAAGCTATAATACTCAGCCTCCTCTTTATTATCCTGTGGATTAGTACCGGGAAGCACTGTAGTTGGCATTGTATTAGTTGCACGTGAGAATGTGATTTGAATAGATGGACTAATATCGTCTTTTTCTGGCCACTTCGTATGCATAACCTTAATAGGTTCAATACCATCACTTGGTAATCTATTTTGAGGATTTCCTAATACACTTGTACTGCTTACTAACATTGCAAATGCTAATATTCCAGCAATACGCTTTTTAATTCTCATTATTTTTCCTCCCCTCGTTCTTATTATAATTGTGATTTATAAAGCATTGCAATAATCTCTTCTACAGTAAGTTGTTTACTTGGCAATACCTTTGAATTAGGATTGTTTACAATCTTAAGTTCGACTGCTGCATAAACATATGGTCTGTACTGCGCTTGGAAAGCACCGATATTTTGCACACTCTGTCTATTTTTAATTACAATACTATTTATTGGACGTTTATGTACCTTTTCATAACCTTGCATAATGACGAAAATAGCTTCATCTTGTCTAATGGCATTTGTTCTACCTATATTATTAATACCTTTGATTCCATTATTTTTAAGGTAAACAGCATAATCTGTCCCTCTTGAAGCACCAATGATTCTAGCTACTGCCCCATATACTTGTTCTTTTGTTGCAGCTGATTTAACTGAACTACTATTAATAGTAAAGAAATCTGTTAAATTGTATTTTGCTATAAAACTCTGATATGGCGCTAGACTTGGTACTGTCGTAATTAAAGAAACTTGTCCTGTTAAGATATATGTTCCTAATCTATCAGCTTCAATACCAAAACCATTTCCTATAGCATAACAATCTACCTGATACCAATTTTGAATTAAGTAATATGCATTTGCTGCAAAACTATCTACTTTGGCCATTAGGAGAATTGGTTTATCTATTGTTTGAATACTCACTTCTCGCTTAATTGTACGATCCATAATCTTTTCAACTTTTTTCATATGATCTTTTTGAATATCATCTAATGAATCATTAATAATCTCATTTAAAACATCATCAGCAATAGTGCCATTATAAATTTTCTTTTCAAGTTTGTTGATAACTCTTTTTCTTTCTGTATCAACAATATCATTAAGGGCCACCATAATACTTTCCTCTACATCTCTATCTGCATCTCTGATGTAGACTAATTCCATATCTACTGACATTCTAGATGTAATTGGTGATTCGCCATTAATTTTTTCTGTTGTATCATTAATTTTAAAGCTCATACCTACATAGTAGTCTTCAATACTATCTTCACTTGCAAGTTCAATAGCCTTCTTAATTTGCTCATTATCTTCTGTTAATGTGTATGGCCTAATATTGGCTGTATAATCACCTAATGTGATTTTAAGTACTGTTTTTGAATCATTTTCATAAGTGAATACACTAGCTGGCATATAGTAGTAGACATCTTTAGCATTTTCACCAACAACTAGATCATATTCGCTTTGAAGACCCACTTCTGTTTTAATATAAGTTTCACGATATTTATAAACAGCTTTGTCTTCAACTTCCCAATAAGGTCTTCTTCTAAGTTTTTCTACTTCTGCATCAAACTTTTTAAGATATTCTTCATATTTATTATCTTTGTCATCTTCTTTTTCATCAAATTCTGTTCGTGTCATTACTCTATCTGAATATAAAGAGGTTGGATACTTGCCACCATCTGTTAGAGGTTTTGTCTTATCCACTACTCTTACTTTGATATAGTAACGTTTATTTTGTTTTAAACCTGTAATTTTATACACAAAGTGTGTGTAACCTTCTGGAGTTAATGGACTAGGCTTATTTGGTGTTAATTTTGTCGCACTATATTTAGTGATTGAATATTCATCATCCATTTCACCTTCCACTGCAATTTCAAAATCATAACTTGATGGTACTAATGACTCAGATGGTACTGGTGCATCAAAACTAATTACAGTTTCTTTTGTTGCATCATATTTGTAGTTCTTTAAAAGTTCTACTTTTAAGTTAATAGGTGGTAATACTGGTGCTGTAGTTACAGGTACCATAATCCATCCTGATTTTACTTCTTTACCATTAATAATGCATACTGTTCTAACATAGTAGTAATAAACTTCATTTGGATTTAAAGTATTATCTTTTACTAAGAATTTGCTTGATTCTTGTGCTGGTGTTAAGTTTGTCCATGTCTTATCTTTACCTGTGTAAGTACTGATAAATGGATTTGCTTCACTTGGTGAATCTGATCTAAAACCAACACGTTTGTCATCAGCTTCTACTAATTCTTCAACTTTTTTACTTTGCTCTTCTTTTGTCAATTGTAAATCTGTTCTAATGAACTCATAATAAGTTTTTGAAACATCTTTATCTTCTTCAAATTTAGCTGGTGCCCATCCAATTATTGCAGTCGTATTGTTAGGTTGCTCCTCTACCCAGATTTTTTCTGGTGTAGGAGGTACTTTATCTTCACTTGTTGGTGGAATTGGCATTGTTGTTGTTGTAAATGTTACTTCTTTAGAGAATAATGAATAACGACTTGGTATTGCTGTTCCAGCTTCACTTAAGTTATTTCTCCAAGGACTTAATTTTACACGTACTTGCATATAGTATACTTCATTAGGATCTAAACCTATTAATTCAAAATCTTCTTCTCCTTGACCTGTAAGAGCATCAGAACTTACTATAATTGGTACTACACCACCATTTCTGAGTTTCTCAATATAGTTATTTGAATCATTTAATACAATTTTATTTTGTCCTCTTTTTAATTTAATAGGTGTTATGTTTCCTTTTTCTACATCCGAAATTGTACTCATTAATTTATCAGATTTTTGATAAAGGTAAACTTCATATTCCCCACTATAACGACCAATTGTTTTATCTTCATTTTGGTAAAGATATAAATTTGCTGGTTCTAACATTTTATGTACATAGTTTTGAATATCTACATTGTTAATTGTAATTTTCTGTGAAATAAGTGTTTTATCTTCATTACTTATATCTTCACTTGAAATATTGCTAGGTACTGAAATAATCTCATTTGTATTATCTAATGAAACAGCCACCAGATTAGATTCTTCGCTATATACAACTGGTAATGTTGTATCGTCTGAAACTAATACTGTTCTAAGTGATAAATAATAAGTTCCTGGTACTGGTCTATTATCTAAGGTGTCAGATTCTTTCCCCTTAATTTTATCTAAGTACTCACCTGATTTTGAGTTTAAGTGATTTTCACTTATATCAAGCTTTTCCCATTTACTATGACCAAAATTCATAATTGATATATTTTCCATAGTGAAAGTATCATTAACTTCACTATATCGTAGTTCCGGCGTGTGATTTTTGTCCTTACCGGCTGTACCTGCTACTGTTTTTACAACAACCTTTTCATCCTCTAATGATACTTCAAAGATTTTAGAATACGTTGCATATATATCCTGTGTAGTATTTCCTGTATTTGTAATTGGGTCGTAGTCATTTGGATCTTTACGAAGTAATAATTCGTAGTATAACTTACCGCCTTCAAGTATCTTTTGTACACCTTTTGGTGCAATCCATGTCATATCAAAACCTATAGCCTGTGGCTTAACTCCTGATTGCTCTGTATTTTCACTTGGTACTACATATACATTATCTACTGATGTAATTTGAGTTGTTTCTGGTGTAATTGGGAATCTACTTGGTTTGTAGAATACCATTTGTGATTCAAATACATCTGGATTATCTGCATTCACTGTAGCTACAACTTGGAAATAACTTTCAATTCCTGCTGGTACAATTGCTGTAATATTATTTGTCTGTGTTTCATTTGGATTGTATTCATATATAACAGCTGGTTTTCCACGCTCTGAGTCTTTATTATTTAATACATAAATAGAATAGGTTGTACTTGTTTTAATATTATAGGGTTGGATACTAATTTGCACTTGGTTACCGTTTGTTCTATGAAGTGTATAACCTAAGTATGTATAACCTTTATTATCAGGCCAATATTTCTCAGCCTGTCTTCCGTATTGGAATGAACCATCTATAATTGTACTAGTCTCTAAAGCATCCCATGTAATAACTTTACGTGTAGTTGAACTTTCTAATTTGTTTTGAGATAAGTATAAAGAAACAATATTATTCTCTACCTTAACAACACCACTTTTATATTCTTCTACATCCTCTAAGTTCAATCTAACTTTTGCATCATTTTCTGGAACAAAGTCTAAACGAATAGAGTTGGTAATGGCATCTAATGTGTATCTTGTTCCAATTTGTAATGTAATCTCTTCATTATCTGCTATCTCATCTACATATCTGAATTTATCGTCTAAAACCTTTTTTACTTGTTGAAATTGTACTTTTATACCTGGTACAGAACCTGGTTTGATTTTTGAAATATCTTCAATGTAATCTAAACTTTTTAATTCGCTACCTTCTGAATATAGATGAGTAGGTGTAATAGAATAACCTTTAGGTCCATTGAAGATTTGACCTGAAGTTTTTATACTTCCTGAAGTTAATTTGAATGGTGTAATATTCCCTTTTGCAATACCATTGGTAAATACATAAATATTTTCGCCATCCACTTTAACTCTTAACTTAAGGTTTTCTTGCTTATTACCACTAAGAATCATTTTGATATTTGTAATCTCTATATTAAATTCTTGACTTTCACGACTTTGATCATTTCCTAAAACTAATTGTTTCTTAATTGATATTGGTTCTGTTTGAACGTCCCCACTTCCCCATGTAAAATTCGTGTTATTGAATTTACGTGGCACATATTTTAATTCTTGCTCTGTTGTACTACCTTGATCAAATACACTGATTGCTAATCCAACATTCTTTGTATCTGTATTTTCAAAGTTTAATTTAACCTTCTTGGTTATGGTGTTCTGGGTAGTATCTTGCAGTGCCTCTACATAGTATTCTAATTCATAAACTGCAGCTGTTCCCGCTGCGAACTTAACAAGTGCCGTTTCATCAGACAGCTTGTCTCTTTCTCCTTTACTAAGCCCAGTAGAATCTTCTTTTAACATTTCTCTTGTTAATTCAAAGCCTAATGGATTAGTTGGTGCTGCCTTCAAAATTGTTAAATCTTGAAAAACAGTAAACAACATGACACACACTAATATGTGTGCTAATACTCTCCTCATACACTTTCCTCCTTCTCGTATTTCATGTGACTAAATACAATTTTCTTCAAGAATGTTTTTATATTTAGGCATTTCTCCTTCTTAAGATATCGGCAAAAAACAACTCCTTCATGAGTAATATATACAAATATAAAATTCAAAAATCAGATAAAACTATATATAAAAATAAGTCCTTAAGATATAACTTTCTTAAGGACTCATAATTATAATTTTTGTAAGATTTTTTTAAATGCTGTGGCTACAGGAATATCTTCCATCTCTTCTAAAGTGTAGTACTGCAACGGTTCACCATTTGTTTTATTTTCTTTTAATAAACTTTCAGCTCTTTGTGACCAGTTAATAACTACAGGTGTCATTTGCCACTTTTTATGTGTAAAGATGTGGATAACCTCTGTAAGTTCGCGTTGTTCATAGGTATTTAATTCACAATCCTTCCACACTTTGTGGTCAATCATAGGTGTTCCCCACAGATTTGCTAACAATCCTTCTGCTGGACGTTTCTCTAGGCCATACCTTTGACCTTTTTTTAGAAGCACTACTTGATATTGCTCTTTAGCTGCCTTTATCTTCTTTTCTTTAATAGGATACTTTTCTTCTTCCCCATAACGATGTGCTTCACAAATTGTGCGTACTGGGCAAATATCACATTTAGGATTCTTCGGGGTACATACTAATGCACCTAGTTCCATAAGGGATTGATTAAAACGATTTGGGTCATCCGGCATAAGCTCCATGACCTTCTCTTCAAAAATCTTTCTATTTTTAGCAACTCCTATATCATCTGAAATACGAAACTGCCTTGCTAAGATACGCATAACATTTCCATCTACTGCTGGTAACGGAATATGAAACGCAATACTACATACGGCACCTAATGTATATGGTCCTATGCTTGGAATATCCTTTACAAGCTTAGGATCATTCGGAAATATGCCGTTCCACTTTTCATCTATCATTTTAGCACCTTTTTGCAAATTCTCTGCTCTCCTATAATAGCCAAGCCCTTGCCAATAATGATGTACTTCCTCCAAACTAGCTACGGCTAAATCATGAATAGTAGGAAAACGTTCCATAAACTTTATGTAATAAGGAATTACAGTATCTACTTGTGTTTGTTGTAACATAACCTCAGAAACCCAAATACTATAAGGGTCAGAAGTTCTTCTCCATGGCATATCTCTCTTATTTTCATCAAACCATTCTAGCATAAATTTTGCATATTTACTGTTCACTTTATCCTCCATCAAAACAAGTTTTTTAAAACTTGCTATAAAATAACTGTCTTCATTTTACATTATTTTTAGATGGAAAACTATTATTTATACAATGAAACCAAATTCGTCAATATTTCCTAGGAAAATTTATTTTTTACCCCTATTGCAAGTTATTCTGGCTTTGTGTTGACTACTAAATACCATTCGCCCTTACTTTTCACTTCTCTTTCTGTATAATTTATAATTGGTCGTATATGCTTAAGCTTCTCTGTATTGGTTAACTCATAATATGTCTCACTAACTTCCATATGAATACCTGCTTTCAAACTTTGACCATCTGCTGCTGCACTAGATGAACTTTGAATCCAGTTTATTTCTTCTCCAGTTTTCTCATTATAAAGACTATAAATCTCTGCTTCATTTTCTATTTCACCTTCATGAGTTTCACTTACCGTACTCAAATATAATAACGCTTTTTTCTGCTTACCTGCCTCTACTTTTCTATCATAATTGGTACCAAAACCTACACCTATAATTCCAAATCCCCCTATATTATTGAGAGGTACAATATTTCTATCTGCTCCTGGTAACTTATCACTGCCA
>CALGWE010000690.1:0-5765 GCA_937935915.1 uncultured Clostridia bacterium | reverse complement strand
TAACATAAGTGTTAATATAACAAGACCACATATTACAATCCAATATAATATACTCGTCAAAAAGTCTGTTTTTAATTTTCTCACTATTTATCACCTCATAGCTATTATATACACGCTTTTTATTAAAATCAATATATTTTTATCGTTTTTCGATATATATTTATTGTTTTTAAGATAACTTAATTATCTTGAAAGCAAGTATAGCATTCGGCTTACTTATAGTTATATATAAGAATAGCTGTCGCATTTTTTTGCAACAGCCACTTTTATTCCTACTAAGTACTTAATTTAAGAACCTCTTTAGTGTTTTATCATATAATGATTATAGAATTTTATCCTGCGTATAGTTTACTCTAAAACGTAAACTTGTCCACTGTTTACGTTTTAGAGTAAACTCAAAATATGATGATGGGGGCTATAATGAACTATATCACTATGCTTTTTGATATTAAAAATTCTCGTGCCTACCCAAATAGAACTGCACTTCAATATCTTTTAATAGATTTACTAAAATGTGGTAATCATCAGTTTACCGAAATCTTAGCTGCACCTTTTATTATCACTGTAGGTGATGAATGGCAATGCTTACTTAAACCGGATTCTAATTACTTGCAAATCATTGATTTTTTCAAATCAAATTTGCCAAACGACATTAGTTTTTATACAGGCATTGGCATTGGTCCCATCACAATTTCTAACTTCGAACTGACTGTAAATCAATTAGACGGTCCCGCCTTTTATTTAGCTAGAGAAGCACTTTTATACGCTAAGCGCAAAAAGCACTCCCTAGTTATTTTATCCGTTTAACACCTATGCCTTACTTACCAAAAACCAATACTTTAATAATATTCCCACCTATAATGGCGATAATAAAGCTTAGAGAATTACCAATCAAAAAATACTCTGCAAACCGGTCTTCCTTTAGCTTACTTAAACGCGCAATGGATTTAGCCGTTAAGATATAACCTATAAACTGCGGCTGATTCATTAATAGTGCACATAAAATTAATATACGCTCTAACACACCAATAATATACCCGCCATGCTGTATTTCTTTTGTAGCTTTAGTCTCATTATGTACTGCATCACTTTTTTCTTGTGGTTTTAAAATGATAACTTCCCCCGAGGTTATAGCCGGACTTTTATACTGCTTATGATCAATATGACCTATAATCTGTGAAATCAAAATTCCTGCAAAAAAGGTCATGCCTATAAAGTTTATCCCTATCCAAATAAGCCGCTCCTCCTGCATAGCCTTCATAGGTGACGTTATAAATTGCATAATCAGTAAAGTCACTTCATTATCGTACTTGATAAATCCAGGGTAATTGATAAGTCCATAGCATTTAATGAGGGCATAAAAACTTATAAGATGTGCCAGCTGATCTATAAGAAAAAGCCATATTTTTTGCATAGCTTGAAGGTAACTATAGCTGACCTCTACCTTAAGCGTATCAATAATAAAGTGACTAAGGGTAAATCCTAGGATGATGAGGATTAACCATATATCCCACTTTATCTCAATAGCTTTAAAAAACTTAGGGCTAATCCTTTGGTGAATCAGTACATTATTAATACCTATACACGCTGTAAGTGTTATACCATGAATGCCTGCATGAATTAAATTTCCCTTGAAAGTATGCATAAAAATTTGCTGCATGATTGGCCACTTCACTTCACGTTGCCTTGACCTATTTCTTTCATAATGTGCCCTACTTCTTTTTAGGATTTGATTTAAATCTTTAGGAAAACGCATTTGTATAATCTTTTCATTCTGTAAGACAAAATCTCCTATCAAATGGGCTAAAAGCATTAACAAACTAAGCCGCAGCTCTATCATATTAGATTCCCCTTTTTAGATGTAATTCATATCCTTTTAACAGCTTATAAATCATTTCTTTATTGGCCTTCATAAGCCAATAGTTAGATGCTCTAAGTCTATTTGAAACATTACTCTTACTAATCTTTTCTTTATCTTGTACCGCACTATAGCTTCCTAACTTTTTATACGCTTCGATAACTTGTTTTTGTACTTTCGTCAGCTTCTTTAAATGCAACTCATTATTTTGAATGACATTATTAATCATTTCTTCAAAGTCTATGATTTCCCTTTGGTCTTCTACTTTTCCTTGGTCTTCTACTTCCCCTTGAGACTTCTTATGCTTTAGGGCATGTGGACCTCTTAAATAAACTTTACAATCCTTAGTCGGAATCACTCTGTTATAGGCCTTCTTATTACGCTTTGCAATATTGAGTCCTTCTCTGGCTAGTATAAAAGCCTGTCCGTCCATCTCTCTTGTATCCATTGCTTCGTCTGTACTTATAGTGCCTATCCCTATACCGCAATAACAGCCTAACCCTTGTGCATTAAGGTATTCTTTAATTGCCATATATACGTTATAGCTTTCTTTAACCTCTCTTAAAACAACTTGCCATTCATCCCCCAATGTAATAGTAATAGGTGCTACTAATATAGATGTATATTCATCTGAAAGTTCCTTTAAGTATACTTTTAATGCTTTTTGAAAAGCTTCTCTATTTATAATTTTTCTAGAATCTATAATATCTATATTCATCACACTATAAATCTTCATCCTATGTTCCTCCCAATGCCCTAAATATGTAGACTTTCACAATATCATTATTATATAAGTATAACGCTAATTCTGTTTTTTAAACAGCACTTACATTCCTTAAGCTACTTATTGCACTCTTTCATGCCACTTATTATAATTATTTAAAAATACAATCAATAAGGAGACGCAAATGATTACAACACTTTTACTTATTCGTCATGGCGAAACCCCTTGGAATACCTTAGGTAAAATCCAGGGGATACATAACATTGATTTATCCGAAGCTGGTATTATGCAGGCTAAGCAGCTGTGTAACCGTTTACAAGGCAAATTTGATGCCGTTTATTGTAGCCCATTAAATCGTGCTTATGAGACAGCACGCATTTTATGTGAAAATAGCAAACTCACACCTACAAAAATAGAAGATTTACGTGAAATAGACTTTGGCTCTTGGGAAGGGCTTACTTTTAAAGAGGTAGCTGCAAATTATACGGAAGCCTTTAATAACTGGAAAACAGATGATCTAAAAGGTGCTATGTATGATGGGGATGGTAGCATTTATAATGTAAGTAAGCGCGGTAAAAATTGTATCGAAAGCCTTATTAAAAAACACCCAGGAGAAACTATCGTCATCGTATCTCACGGCGGCTTTATTAAAGCTTCTCTCATTGGCCTATTTAACTGGCCAATGTCTATGTATCATCACTTTGCTCTAGGCAATACTTGTATGACTACTATTCACTTCAATGATGCCTTAAGCCCTATGCTTTTAGGCCTTAATGATACAACTCATTTAACAAGGGCAGTCCCTTCCGTTTAATTTAAATCAATACAAAGTGGGTGCCACAAAATGATTAGTCATTTTGTGGCACCCACTTTCCTAAACTCTATTTTTTTATATTCTAGTTTCTACTACTGCCCTCATTAGCATTGCCATTTCCATTGCCACAAATTATAACCTTAGCAGTTGGTCTAGAAATTATTAATCCTACAATAGCTACTATAGCAATCCAGAACCATTTTTCTTCATAAAATTTCTTTTTAGTCTCTTTTGTTTCTACTACACTTGTCATAACCTCTTCATCTTTTCTATCTCTCATATGCTCTCCCCCAATTTAACAATTATTTATTGTGCTGAAAAAACTTTTTCTATATATACCCTTTATTTTTGGTATATCTTGCTTTAAAATATAATGATAGCAAATATTTTGTAAATCACAGGCATATGTGTAGCATATTCTAAGGATATATTACTTAAAGGAATCTGCCTACTTCGCATTTCCTTTGCTAATATATCCTTAGAATACTAGTATTTACATATATTTATTATAATATTTTTCAAATAATTTGGAAATACTTTAATATATTTTTAAAGAGAGGTAGATTAATATGTCACTAGAAAACAATAATGCATCTAACTTTATTAGAACCATTATTACTGAAGACTTACAATCTGGTAAACATAAAGAAATTATTACTCGTTTCCCACCTGAACCAAATGGTTACTTACACGTGGGACATGCTAAATCTATACTTTTAAACTTCGGTCTTGCTGAAGATTTTGGTGGAAAAACTAACCTTCGTTTTGATGATACTAACCCAGTTAAAGAAGATACTGAATACGTTGAATCAATTAAAGAAGACGTTGAATGGTTAGGCGTAAAATGGGATAAACTCCTTTTCGCTTCTGACTACTTCGAAGAAATGTACAATCGTGCTGTGCTTCTTATTAAAAAAGGTAAAGCTTACGTATGTGATCTTACACCAGAAGAAGCTAAAGAATACCGTGGAACACTTACAGAGCCAGGTAAAGAAAGCCCATACCGCAATAGATCTGTAGAAGAAAACCTTGACCTTTTCGAACGTATGAGAAAAGGTGAATTCAAAGATGGTGAAAAAGTATTACGTGCTAAAATTGATATGTCATCACCTAATATGAACATGCGTGACCCTATCATCTACCGTATTGCTCATGCAACTCACCACAATACAGGTGATAAATGGTGCATCTATCCAATGTATGACTTCGCGCATCCACTTGAAGATGCTATCGAAGGTATCACACACTCTATTTGTACACTTGAATTCGAAGCTCACCGTCCACTTTATGACTGGGTTGTAGAAGAATGTGAAATGGAAACTAAACCTAGACAAATCGAGTTTGCTAGACTTAACATTACAAACACAGTAATGAGTAAACGTAAACTTAAACAACTTGTTGATGAGGGAGTTGTTGATGGATGGGATGATCCTCGTATGCCTACTATCTCTGGTATGAGAAGACGTGGTTTCACTCCTGAAGCGATTCGTAACTTCTGCCGTGAAATCGGTGTAGCTAAATCAGATTCTGTAGTAGATAGCCAAATGCTTGACTTCTTCTTAAGAGAAGATTTACAACCAAAAGCACCACTTGCTATGGCTGTACTTAAACCTCTTAAATTAGTGATCACTAACTATCCAGAAGGTCAAACAGAAATGCTTGAAATCGAAAACAATGCTAAAGACGAAACAAAAGGTACACGTATGGTACCATTCTCTCGTGAACTTTACATTGAACAAGATGACTTCATGGAAGTACCAGCACACAAATACTTCCGTCTCTTCCCAGGAAATGAAGTACGTCTTAAAGGTGCTTACTTCGTAAAATGTACAGATGTTATCAAAGATGAAAATGGTAATGTGACAGAAGTTCACTGTACTTATGATCCAGAAACTAAGAGTGGTTCTGGTTTCACAGGTCGTAAAGTTAAAGCTACTATCCACTGGGTAGATGCTAAAACAGCGCTTCCAGCACAGTTCAGACTCTTCGAGCCACTTATCTTAGATGATGCTCCAGAAAACGAAGGCAAACACTTCTTAGAACAAATCAATCCACATTCTATGGAAATCCTTGAAGGATTCATCGAAGACGTAGCATTCAAAGATGCTAAAGCCCTTGATAAATTCCAACTTGTAAGAAATGGATTCTTCTGTGTAGATCCTAAATACACTACACCAGAAAAACTCTGTTTCAATAGAATCGTAGCTCTTAAAAGTTCATTCAAACCAGCTAAATAATTGCTATACCCAAAAAGGAGTTGCCGCAAACCTTGCAGCAACTCCTTTTTTATTTTCTATTTTCTCTTTGATTCATCCTTGCCTTAACCTAGCAGTACTTCTCTCTTCCCTCGGTTTTTCAACGTAATAGAA
>CALGWE010000689.1:0-1208 GCA_937935915.1 uncultured Clostridia bacterium | reverse complement strand
AACAGCTAAAGCACTGTATGAATTTGCCAAAGCAAATCGTGGACTTGGATTTTCGGGTGGATTCTATGGCTCAAGTTATGATGAAGATGAAATGTCATGGGCAGCTGTATGGCTCAATATCGCCACAGGTGATAAAGACTATATTGAGGACATTACATCTGTAGATGCCAACGGCACTTATACATGCTATATGAGCCGTATTATTCAAACTAAATCAAGTACATGGCAAAATATATGGGTACATTCATGGGATACAGTTTGGGGCGGTGTTTTTGCCAAACTTGCACCAATTACAAATGACCCAGAACACTGGTATTTCTTTAGATGGAATCTGGAATACTGGTCAGATACACCTCATGAGAATGAAAATGATCACACATTTATGGAGCCTACACCAGAAGGCTTTAAAGTTGTGAATACATGGGGATCTGCACGTTATAATACGGCGGCGCAGCTTTGTGCACTTGTTTATAATAAATCTAAGACTAATGAGAACTTTGCAAAATGGAGTAAATCACAAATGGATTATATTTTAGGGGATAATCCAATGAAGCGCTCTTATGAAGTCGGTTATTCTGATATTTCAGCAGTTAATCCACATCATCGTGCTTCACATGGTTCTTTAACAAATAGTATGTTAGATCCTGAAGTGGCGAAACATACGCTTTGGGGAGCTTTAGTAGGTGGGCCAGATAAAGAAGATATTCATAAAGATATTCGTACAGATTTTGTATACAATGAGGTGGCTGTAGACTATAATGCAGCTTTTGTAGGGGCTCTTGCCGGACTTTATGAAATTTATGGTGAAGGCCAACAGCCACTTGCTAACTTCCCTCCTGAAGAGAAAGATGCAATGCCTTATTTTGCAACAGCTAAGATTGAACAGGAAAACGATGAACGTACACAGGTAACAGTTAAAATACATAATGATACCAGTTGTCCACCTAGCTTTGAAGATGGCTTAACAGCAAGGTATTACTTTGACATTTCAGAGCTTGTAGCAAATGGGCAAGATATTGATGATTTATCTGTTCAAGTCATGTATGATCAAGCAAGTATTTGTGATGGTGTTAAAACGAAAATTAATGGACCTTTTGTATGGGATAAGAAAAGTAACATCTATTATGTAGAATTAGATTGGGGAGAAGATAACTTCCATGGAGACCGTGAAATTCACTTTGGTTTAGTACCAGCTCAAGATAAGAATT
>CALGWE010000688.1:0-1605 GCA_937935915.1 uncultured Clostridia bacterium | reverse complement strand
TTTATATCACATTATACTCTTACATTACCATCTAATCCTAATAAGTCTTTGTTAGCTTCTAAGATAGGATTAATGACTTCATTTAAGAAATCTGTTACTTGCATTGGTGCACAACCAATAAAGTTTTCTGGTTTTAAAATATTATGAAGTTCTTCTTCAGTCATTTTAAATGCCTCATCTTTTAAGATACGCTCAATAAGGTCATTTGATTTACCATGTTCTTTAACTTGTGCGCCAGCCTCCATAGAAAGGACACGTACACGTTCATGTAACTCTTGACGGTCACCTCCACGTTTTACCCCTTCCATTAAGATAACTTCTGTTGCCATGAAAGGAAGCTCAGCCATAATATGTTTATGAATAACCTTTGGATAAACCACAAGTCCTGATACAACATTTAAGTAGATTTCTAAGATAGCATCTACAGCCAAGAAGGCTTCTGAAATAGCAATACGTTTATTTGCACTATCATCTAATGTTCTTTCAAACCATTGTGTAGAAGCTGTAATAGCTGGATTAAGTGTATCACAAATCACGTAACGTGCAAGTGAAGAAATACGTTCAGAACGCATTGGGTTACGTTTATATGCCATTGCAGAAGATCCGATTTGATTCTTTTCAAATGGTTCTTCGATTTCTTTTAAATGTTGTAAAATACGAATATCATTACTAAATTTATATGCTGATTGTGCAATAGAACTTAATACATTAAGTGCTAATGAATCGAATTTTCTTGTATAAGTTTGTCCTGTTACAGGATATACTTCATCATAACCTAATTTTTTAGCAATTGTTTGGTCTAATTTCTTAACTTTTTCATAATCTCCTTCAAAAAGTGTTAAGAATGTAGCTTGTGTACCTGTTGTTCCCTTAGCACCTCTTAAACGTTTGTGTTCTAACATCTTTTCTACTTCAATTAAATCAAGCCATAAATCTTGAAGCCATAATGTTGCACGTTTTCCTACAGTTGTAAGTTGCGCTGGTTGAAGGTGTGTAAATCCTAAAGTAGGTAATTCTTTATATTCATCAGCAAATTTAGCTAATCGATCAATTACATTAATAAGTTTTTTACGAATGAGTTCTAATCCTTCATACATAATGATAAGGTCTGTATTATCGCCTACATAACAGCTTGTTGCACCTAAATGAATAATAGGCATAGCTGTAGTTGCTTGTTCACCATAAGCATGTACATGCGCCATAACGTCATGTCTTACTTTGTTTTCCCAATCCTCAGCTACTTCATAGTTAATATCTTCACTGTATTTTTTAAGTTCTTCAACTTGTTCAGGTGTAATATTTAAGCCTAATTCCATTTCTGTTTCAGCTAAAGTAACCCATAACTTTCTCCATGTTCTAAATTTCTTTTCCTCTGAAAATAAATAAAGCATCTCTTTACTTGCATATCTCCCTTGTAATGGGCTTTTATAAGCGTTTCTCATGTCTCATTTCCTTTCACTTATTTTAATGATGATTCTATTATACAAAAAAAAGCTTTTTCTGACAATGCATTTTCGAACATTTCCATATTTCTAACATAATTTGTTCGAAGTTCGACTATTTATAAAACAAATCCACTAATTTTCTACTCTATATTCAAATAAT
>CALGWE010000687.1:0-1329 GCA_937935915.1 uncultured Clostridia bacterium | reverse complement strand
GTATTCTGGATATCTACCTCTCCTAAAATAGCCTTAATTTCCATTGTATCTAACTTAAAGCTGTTTTCCCCAGCCGCTTCCTTATTAGAAGGAATTCCTTCATATATATAGTGATATACATAATGAATTTCAGGATGTGCCATAATCAGTGTCATCAGCGTACTTCCCATATCCCCTAAAGGCACTCTATCAATATGCCCATAGCGCATTTTTGCCATAACACAGGTGCCTTTTCCTTCTTCACTTGTAATTTGTAACTGTCCCTCACAAAGCTCACAGCGATGGGCTAATAATGGCAAGCCTAATCCGACTTTCCTAGTAGTTCGTGTGGTCACAAAGGGGCTTTTTACACTTTGGCACATCTGTTCTGACATCCCTTTGCCATTATCTTTAATTTCTATTACAAGCTCATCCTTATGCGTTAATTCACTGACTGTGATTTGAATAAGCGTTGCCCCTGCCCTAATGCTATTTTCTGCAATATCTAAAATATGAAGTGATAAGTCTTTCATACGCTAACCTCCCTATAGCTCATTAATTAAAATTTTACTTTTAATATATGAAACAATACTTTTATTTTTGCATACAAAAAAGCACCTGTAATACATTGTATTTATGCATTACAGGTACCTTCTTAATTCTCATTATTTTTTAAGAATACGTACGTTAATCATATTTTCAATGCCTTCGATTTTTGCAACTTGCGCTTCTGATACAGCTTTATCTGTATCAATTAAAGTATAAGCAAAATCGCCACGGCTTCTATTTGTCATATCGCAAATGTTAATGCCTGCTTCAGCAATGATATTTGTAATTTGACCAATCATAGCTGGTGTATTTTTGTGAATCATTGCAAGACGGTAATCTGTACCCCAAGCCATTTGACAAGCTGGTAAGTTAACAGAGTTTGTGATATTACCATTTTCTAAGTAATCTCTTACTTCTTTCACAGCCATAGCCGCACAGTTATCTTCTGATTCAGCAGTTGATGCGCCTAAGTGAGGAATTGTAAGGATTTTATCATTATTCATCACATCTTCTACTGGGAAGTCTGTGACATATTTAGCAACTTTACCACTTTCAAGAGCAGCTTTTAAACTATTGTTTTCTACAAGTGTGTCTCTTGAGAAGTTAAGGATACGTACACCATCTTTCATTTTAGCAAATGCATCTTCGTTAAGCATATGTTTTGTAGAATCTAAAAGAGGTACGTGAATTGTAATATAATCAGCTTCTGCAAATACAGCGTCAAGATTTGTAGCATGTTCTACATTTCTTGAAAGTCCCCAAGCTGCATCTACAGAAATATATGGGTCATATCCGATTACT
>CALGWE010000686.1:0-1454 GCA_937935915.1 uncultured Clostridia bacterium | reverse complement strand
TTCGTATACCGAACGATTTTCTTCTAAAATTGTATCTTTCCCTACAATTCCTATATCTGCAACGCCATAATCTACATAAGTAGGTACGTCAGAAGCTTTTGATAAGAAAAAACGATATTTGCCATCATCACTTGTGAAAAGTAATTTTCTGCTTTCTTCCTCCATCTCCTTACATGTAATCCCTAACTCTTTTAATAATTCCATTGCTTTTTTAGCTAATCTTCCTTTAGCAAGTGCAAATGTTACCTGTTCCATACTACCCCTCCATTTTCCTGTAATAACTGATATTACATTAACTCATCTACTGATTTCACTTCAACTTGACCGGTTGCTACATTATAGATTTCAATGCTAGCCCCTTCAATAAAGTGTAAAATGCCACCTATTTTCTTTTCCTTCGCATAATTTAATGCTTCTTCAAAGTTATCAAAGAAACTATTTTCAATAATCATACCTTGTTTACGAAGTTCTTCAGCCACTTGAATACTTACTTTTCTAG
Source organism: uncultured Clostridia bacterium (assembly GCA_937935915.1). Classification (GTDB taxonomy): domain Bacteria; phylum Bacillota; class Clostridia; order Lachnospirales; family Cellulosilyticaceae; genus Cellulosilyticum. Next base: position 955 of record CALGWE010000686.1, on the reverse strand, counting down.
TACTTTCATAAGCAACAATTAAGCTGCGATTAGTTTGTGCCTCTTCTAGTGGCTCAATTTGCATTAAACGTTGCATTAATAAATTAATATCGATTCCTACACCAACAGCAGGTAAATCTCTACCAAATTCATTTAATAAATGATCATAGCGTCCCCCTTCAGCTAAAGCACTACCGATGCCTTCACAGAAGATTTGGAACATCATACCTGTGTAATATTTTCCGTAAGATAATAAACTAAAATCAAATAAAACATGTTCACTTACACCATACTCTTGTAAAATCTCATATAAATCTTCTAAATCCCCTAATGCTTTTCTCGCACGTTCAGAAGTCATTTTTGCTTTTACAGATGTTAAAAGTTCAATACTACCTGCACATTGTGTAAGTTCTAATAAAAGTTTTAAAGTCTCATCTTCAATTTGTGCAAGCTCTAAAATATTTTTAAGCTTTACCCCATCTTTATGTTCAATAACTTCATACACTTGTGATCTTACGCCTTCACTAAGTCCAAGATCACTTAACATATTTTCCAAAAACTGACTACTGCCAATATGAATGCTGAAATCTTTAAGACCTGCTTTTTTAATTGCTGCAATAGCTACTTTAATAATCTCTGCATCCGCTTCTAAACAATTCTTACCGATAAGCTCAATTCCTGCTTGTGTGAATTCATGAAGCTTTCCTTGATAACGTGCTGGATAACGGAAACTACTTGCAATGTAGCCGTAACGTTGTGGCAGAGATGTATTACTTTTTTGTGTACATACCACTCTGGCAATGGCACGTGTCATATCACTTCTAAGGGCCATCATTTCACCTTGACGACTAATTAAATGATATAATCTAGGTTGTTGATATTCTTCTTCCCCTACTGTAAAAACATTTAAATATTCAAAAGTAGGTGTTTCAATTAAATCATAGCTATAGCTACGAAATGCTTCTTTAATTTGTTC
>CALGWE010000685.1:0-1087 GCA_937935915.1 uncultured Clostridia bacterium | reverse complement strand
TTATTTAAGACATAGTTGTGGCGCAAAAGTTGAGATTTCAGAAGAGATTGCAATGCACATTATGACAGAGCAAGTTGACCTGGAAACTATGTATTTTAGTCATAAAGCAGCAGACAGTCTGGTTTGCAACCATTGTGGGAATACACTACAAAGTGATTTTGAATATTGTCCTTATTGCGGCAAAAACCGCCATCCATAAAAGTCATAGAAGGAGTTTAAGATGAATATATATGACCAGTTATTAAAATTACAAGTGATTCCATCAGCATGGGAAGAGTGGACAGCATACCGTCATGAAATCACAGCGTATATTATTGCACATTGTGAAAATAAGAAGGAAGTCACGATTTTAGGCGCAGGACGATGTAATGACATTGACTTAAAGCTTTTATTAAATCATTTTGATCAGGTGATTTTAGTGGATATGGACTTAGAAGCTATGCAGACAGGGCTTATGAATCAAGGACTTCAAAATGAACACCGTATTCGATTAGAGGTGGCAGATTTTGTAGGGATTAGTCCTGATGATTATCGTCATTTTGCAAATACTTTAGTGTGCAAAGTGCGTGAAAAAGGCCTAGCGACTTCTATGGAAGAACTTACGCAAGTGGCCCTAGAGGCATTAGAAAGATTAGAAGCACAAGTTATGGGCAGTTCACTTCAATTAGATTTATATGTGAATACGGTTGTGATAGGCGTGCATAGCCAGCTTATCTCTATGTTAGATTGGATTTGGCAAAGTATATTACAAACATTAGGACAAGAAGAGCAAAGTGTGCGTCAGAAAATCATGACAATGAATACAAGTGTGGTGAAGCGTTTTAATGAAGCTTTAATGAGTAGTACCCAGTGTCGTATGATTATTGGTTACGAAATCGAAAGAGCTGGTAGAGCTGGTGCCGTACAAGGGGCTGTACAAGGGGCCATAGATTTTAAACAACGTGTAGCAAAACAGGAGGTAGCACTTTTAGGCTTTACTCAAATGGATTGGCCTTTTGCAAAAAGTCAAGGCATTTTATATCATATGGGTATTTTTACCTTAGAAAGAGTTTAGATAATAGTATAAAATAAGGGGGATTTTGATGAA
>CALGWE010000684.1:0-3481 GCA_937935915.1 uncultured Clostridia bacterium | reverse complement strand
CATCAGCGCGAGTCATAAAAAGGGCAAGTATAAGCCCTAAAAAGGCACTACTTAATTTGGCCACAATCATTGCAGGTAAAATTTCTGGTGCCACACTTGTTGTAAAGCCTAAGTGGGCTGAAAAAACAGAGATACTACTTACAAAGAATGCGGTTGTAACAACTTTGCCACGTGGATTCATTTCACTAAAAAGTTTAAAAACAGGTAAAACGCTCACACAAGAAAAAAGTAAGCCACCAATAGAAGCACCATTTAAATGAAATTTAGCCCCTAATTTTTCAAAAGGTGTTTTTAAAATGTTTAAAAGCAGTGTCATAAGGGGGAGACTTCCTAATAACACAATACAAATACTAGAAACGGTTTCCATACAGCTCATAATACTTGGCATATTAGGCAGTAAGGTGATATTGGTTAAATGCGTAAAAGCAGCTAAAGTAAGCCCTAAAGTGGCTATGATTTTAATACTTTTTCCAAAAGTATTAAAACCCTTTATCATTTCAGCTTGTTTAAAAATGAAGCCAAACATTAGTAAAATAGAAATAAATAAAATAGGTAAACAGTTAATAAAAAGGATATGAAGTGGTAGTTTCATAACTAGTCCACCAATAAAAGCCCCAATAGGAATAGGCACTAAACCAATTAAAAGCCCTTTAGCAAAGTAAGGATGATCTGCTTTAGGAATAATATTAAGTCCCATTGGGACAGTAAAGACAATGGTAACACCTAACATAGCAGAGACGATAAGACCTGAGAAGAGCCCAACATATGTATTTTCAGCAAGTGCCATAGCAAGGGGATAACCGCCCATATCAATAGCTAAGATACTAGCAAACATAGCAGGATCAGCACCTATTAAATGAAATATGGGTATAATAATTGGTTTAAGCACTGCAGCAATAAAGGGGCTAAGGCAAATGATGCCCACCATACTAAGTGCTGTAGGGCCAAGACACATAAATCCTTCTTCGAACTTTTTACCAAGTCCAAACTTATTACCTAAGATACAGTCTAAACCACCAATTAAAACACCTATAGCCATTATGAACATAATGAGTGTATCAAGTGACATTAATTTATAACCTCCATAAATAGTAATAATTCTACTTATTTTAACAAAACCCTTACAGGGGGACAAGTAAATAATTTTAAACATTAGTATAAGATTACAACAAAGGCAATATAATACATAGAAGTCATATAAAGACTTTGGGAAAATAATACTTACCTAGAAAACTCTAAAATAATTTTCATTCTTTTTTGTGTGGGACTTATTGCTATAGCTATTCGTATTTTTGTAGGTTACATGCTAGAAGTAGGGGGAAGAAAGTTCTTTATTAGAGCAGCTGAAGGTGAATCTCAAATGAGCTATTTAGGTTATGTATTTAAAGAAGGGGCTTATTGGAGTGTATTTAAAGCTATGATCTATCGTGATGTTTTAGTATTCTTATGGTCATTACTTTTAGTCATTCCAGGGATTGTGAAAGGCTATGCCTATAGTATGGTGCCTTATATCTTAGCGGATAATCCGAATATGGATTATAAGAGAGCAAAAGAGCTTAGTAATCAAATGACAATGGGACAAAAAATGGATATGTGGGTTTTAGATTTATCTTTCTTAGGCTGGTATTTACTTGGAGCTATTGCCTTGGGGATAGGTGTATTTTTTGTGAATCCATACTGCTATGCAACGAAGGCAGAATTATATAAGGTGCTTAGAGAAGAAGCAGTTAAGAAGGGATATTGTACATTTCAGGAATTAAATATGGCATATTAGACAACCTGTGTAAAACAAGCATATCGGAAATTCTATAAGAATATGATATACAAAAGGACTTATACGTACAAAAATTAGTCATTTTGTACATATTTATAGAAATCTTTATAAGGATGTGCTATTGTAAAAGAAAAACATAAGAGGGTGGGGAGGCCATATGAAAAGAGCGGAGATATTCTTATTGATAGGGGCAATAAGCATATTTGGTGGAAATACGCAAGCAGCAATGTTAAGTCCAAAGCTACAGTGTAGTGCAGCAAGTACAGCACAAAACCCACAGGGCGAAAATTCTATAGGCTATAAAGGAAAAAATATTAAATTAGGCAGTAGTTTAGATGAATTAAAAAAGAGTTTAGGGGAACCGGATTTAAAATTATCGGACGGTACATATGATATTGTTTTTTACACAAAAGATGCTAATGAAACAATGATTTTTTATATGCTTAAGGGTGCGGTTGAGGGCTTTTGCACAAATGCTAAAAGCTTTAGTTTTAGAGGAATAACATATGGCACAGCAGGAGATGTAACAGATTCGGATATTATTGCAATTAAAGATCAAATGAATAATGATAAGATTGTTGCCATTGCTTATAACGTAGGGGAAAGTGATGCAACAAGCACAGCTTACTTAAAAGCTAATGAAAGAGTTGTCATTGCTTTAACAAATGGCTTTAGAGCAAAAAACAATGCAGCACCACTTAAATATGATGAAAAGTTAACGGGTATTTCAAGAAGTCATTCACAAGAAATGGCAAGCAAAGACTATTTTAGCCATACTGATGCACAAGGTCTTTCACCAAGTAAACGTATGACCAATGGTGGCATTAATTGGAAAAGCTGTGCAGAGAACATTGCAGCAGGTAAATGCTTAGGCATTGAAGCCTTTGGTCAATGGTTAAACTCTGAAGGACATAGAAAGAATATGCTACAACAAACAGGGTGTATCGGGGTAGGTGCAGCATATAGTAGTTCTAGTACATATAAATACTATTATACTCAAAGCTTTGCAAACATAAAGTAATAAAAGAGAAGGTGTCGCAAAATTATAAACAATCTTGCGACACTTCTTTTTATAAGTATGTAAATATTTCTTATTTAATCTCTTACGATAGGTTGTGGGTCTTTTAACAACAGTTCTTTTTGCTCAGGAGTAAGGAATTGAAGTCCTGAAAGAGGGTTTTTGGCTTTCATGCTGTTCATGATTTCAAGAAGTTCTTGTGTATCTGGATCAGTAGATGGAGAATGAATAGGAACATTTTGTCCTTCCAATTTGTTTATGATTTCACGCATCCCCTCTGAATTTGAATTAGTAGATGAAGAAGAATTCACAGGAAGTTTAGTGAATGAGCCGTCTAAGAGTGATGGTCTATCAGATAGATCGTCTGTTGAAGGCGTTACAGTAGGTGGATTTAATGATAAATCTGGTACGTTGATAGTCACATCATTAGGAGTAACAAGTTCAACTGGTTTAAATTGTATAGTGTTTTGTGGTTGTATATTGCCGTTTCTAATGTTTTCCATGTTTTGTCGAAGCATTTCGCTTGTATTTGAAATATTACTGATTATATGTGGATATACCTCCTAGTAAAATATTTTATAAATTTGATTGTCACACTTATATATTTCGAAAAAATTTTAATATTTATTACAGTTTTCGGAAATAAACTTTACTTGAAAGTTTTAGAAGAAATTTGTATAATAAAAAGA
>CALGWE010000683.1:0-3611 GCA_937935915.1 uncultured Clostridia bacterium | reverse complement strand
TGGCTTCTTCTATATCTTCTATCCCTTTGCCTTGGTCAATAATCTCTACACTTACTGTATCATCTTCGTAAGCACATCTGATTGTAATCTTCCCTTCGCTACGGCCCTCATAGCCATGGATAATACTATTGGTTACAGCTTCTGATACTGCCATCTTGATATCATATAAAGTCTCCATCGTTGGGTCCAGTTGTGAAAAGAAGGCGGATACGGCTGTCCTCGCTAGCCCTTCATTAACTGATAGACTTGCAAATTGTATCTCCATTTCATTTTTCTTTAGCATTTATATTAATCCCCCTTGCCTAAACTTAAGTTAAAGCGCTTAGTGCTTGTAATTTATTTTTATACACATGCACAATCTTGCTAATACCAGACATCTTGAGTAATCGCTCTACCTTGGGCGATACATTGTAAAGGGCAACTTGTCCACCTAATAAGGCTGCACTTCTCACACGCCCCATCAAAAGGCCAATACCAGAGCTATCCATAAACTCTACCTTTTGGAAATCAAACAACATATGTTTATAGCTACCTTTGCTATAAGCCCTCTCAATATCGTCTTTTACTAACTTACATGTATGATGATCTATTTCCCCGCCTATACAGACGATTAGTACTTTATCCTGGGTAAAATATTCTACATTCAAAGAGCTATCCCTCCTTATATTAAAAATACAACTTAAAATATAATTTAGAATAGCCCTTTTCCTAATATTTGTCAATAAAATTCCATAATTTTACTAATAATAATTTTATTTACAGTTTATTTGATTAATTTTGTACCAAATCATTTAAGGCATATTGAGACCACTGAGCCTCTTGTGTTCCCCCATAATTTTCAATGACTGCCTCAAAGTGGATTCTAGCATTCATGGCATCCCCTATGCCTGCTTCACTCTTACCTAAATAATACAGTATACGTTTTTTATTGGCATCTTCCTCTGCTGCATATAATAGGGCGGCATCTAATTTTGTTTTAGCCTCAGAAAAATTTCCATTATGAAGGTCATGGTAACCTTTGTTACACAAGCTTTCGGCAGCCTTTTCATAAGCTGTTTGTTTGAGCTGTTCATACTTGGTAGCATCTGCCCCCATTGTGCCCTCTGCCCCTATGGTATAAAGCTTAGCAGCTGCCTCTTCATACTGCCCTTGTGCTATAAGATTTTCACATTCTGTAAGGTTCTCTGTGCCACTGGTGCTAGTAGGATTTGCGCCTGATAGGCCTTGGGCATTATCACTGATACCAGCAGCATTGTCATTGGCAGCACCTGTATACACTGCATTATCAGATTGTAACTTCTTATTTTCTGCCTTTAAATCATTTAACTTCTTCTCATTTTCAAGTTTCAAAGTATCCATGGCTGTATTTAATTCTTCATTATCATTTTTAAGTTTGGCAATTTGCTGCTTATAACTTTGGATATTACTAGGCCCTACAAGCTGACTTTGGGCAATGCCCATCAAGATGAGCCCGACTAAGAAACATGCCACGCCGCCTAAAATCAATTTATTACGACTTAACTGAAGGGCACTACCTTTTTGATGTTTTGCCCCATATTCTTTTTCATAAGGCTTTAGTTCTTCCACCTGTTTATCTCTGATTTCACTAAGATAAGTTAATGCCGTCATATTTTGATGATCAATAGCTAAGACCTCTTCTAACTGTTCCTTAGCCTTACGGATTTGATTTGCTTTGATATAGCATAAACCTAGTAATAGTCTGGCAGCAATTAGATTCGGCTGAATCCCTACAGCCTTCTTGAGTCTAATAGTTGCCACATCTTCATTGCCCTCATTTAAGTAATTGAGTGCTTTATTATAAAGCTCAGCGGCATCACTATAGCGTTCTATGACTCTAGGGTCCTTTTGCACTCTGGCGATGTAATCTGAGGCAATATTATTTTCCTTTTGTAAAGACGTACTAAGAATCCAGGATTTAAGAGCAAATGCTATCTCACCCATTTCATAGTAAACAAGCCCCAATAAATTCCGGGCTTGAATATGATACTTATTAAAATAGATGGCCTCTTCTAGTAATTCCTTTGCCTTAGATAAATGTCTTTGTTTCGCAGCCTTGAAAGCTTGTATGTAATAAGATTCACTCTTTAAATAACACTTCTTCGCCCAAGCGATATGTTTGCCACATTGTCTACACTCATCTTCATAAGTGAGTGGATTGCCACAATAAGGACATACCTCTACCATGTTTTATCCCTCTTTCCTTAACTGTTACGCTTCATTTAAACTTGTCCCAAAACTTTTAAGTATATCTACGAGATCTTCAAGTGTCTCCTGTTTTAATTGTTCTTCGATATGGTCTATACTCATCATTGGTTTAAACTTTTCTAACTCCCTATCAAAATCTAACATAGTACCCTCTCTCCTCACTTTATCTGAATTTATTTATTTTTCTATTTATTTTATCACAATCATAACACATAAGATATTAAAAAAACAAATAAATCCGTAGTTTTATTAAGCACCACCTTCGGTGACTTGACACTTTTCAAAAAAGATTGTACGCTAATTAGCATATGAACTAACAGAAAGAGGTGGCTATATTGGCGACAAAACCAGACGATTGCTCTTGTACAATTATTCATGAAGACCTGGTCCAAAAAGCTTCTGAAGCTATGCTTAGTAACGACTTAGCTTCTAGTGTTGCCGATCTTTTTAAAATATTTGGAGACCCTACACGCGTGAAATTACTCAGCGCACTAGGGGCTACTGAAATGTGTGTCTGCGATTTAGCTGCATGCCTTGGGATGACACATTCGGCTATTTCCCATCAACTGCGTGTTTTAAAGGCTTATAACCTTGTTACACCACGTAAAGAAGGCAAAGTTGTGTACTACTCCTTAGCAGACTCACATGTGAATGCAATTCTCTATACAGGACTTGAACACGTTAATGAATAAATGGGTAAACAAATAAAAGGTGCTATACTATGCATTAATATAAACGCATACTATAGCACCTTTTTATAGCTTTATGCTCTTTACTTCGACTTGCCCACTTGAATCAGCCCTGATGGCTTAAACTTTTATAGGTTACTTAAATGTTTAGAAAAGCGTCCTTTCATCCTTACTCACCTTAGCCCCTCAGCTTTTAGTAAGTGAGGACTTTGGATACAAGCTTCCCTTATGATTATCGGGTCTCTATAAAAGTTTCAAAGGAGGGGCTCCTTAAAGTTTATTGCGGGTACCCATAGGACAATAAATTTAAGGCTCTGATCTTAAGCTTTATTTTAAATTGGTTTTAGGGTGTAAGTAGTCGTCTTACAGAACGCTAGCTGCTTCGTTGTGCTCGCTATAAGTACGGTAGCCATGAAGCGGCGCTCTTCAATAGGTTAGGCTTCTGGGGTATTGGTACTTATAGTGATTACGTAGATTAAGCTATTGGGCTGTGTAACTTTCCTTACACTTATCTATATGTCTTTAGATTTGAATTTCCCTATTATTTTTTATGAAAAATATCAACTTTGATAAATATATCTAGCGATACAAATGTATCTAGCGATACAAATGTATCTAGCGATACATGACAAAAAGCGCCGTAATTCTACGACGCTTCTTGTAGCACCTATATGTAGCAAGTTTGATTTACTCTTG
>CALGWE010000682.1:0-4995 GCA_937935915.1 uncultured Clostridia bacterium | reverse complement strand
CATTGTTAAGCTCTAATGCATCAATATCCTCAGCAAATTCCCCGCCCTCATCATACCAAAAGATTAACTTACGGCTATCGCCTGTAAATTCACTGTTTAATTTATCTGCTATTTGCTTAAAATTTAATTCTGCCACTTCACTGCTCCTTCCAACTTAATGGTTATATTTATATTTTACTATCTTCTCTCATTTCTTTCCATCTTTATTGTTCCCCCCTTGACCGTTAACCAAACATATGTTTGTATATTATACAAAAGAAATCTTATATTTTACTAATTTATCATTAGCCTGGAGGTTTATTAATTATGTTTTCAGAAGAAAATCGCTTAGAATTTCACACCTTTATTAAACAATTTATCAAACAGATACAATCTATCCAAAATATCCACATTTTCATTTTACATTTTGGCTTAATTAATGGCTGTTGTTATGATTGTGATACTTTAGCTAATTATTTTAATCTTACTCCTACTGAAATTTCTACAATAATATTAGATGAAGCCCAAAAATTTAGTCCTATTATTCACCATCGAAATTATGCTTTTATGGAGCCAATTACTTTTATTCTTACGTTGTTTAAGCTTTTTCCATTAGACACTGATTATCTAGACTATAAATTTTATTCATATCTCGAGGAAATCACTTATATTCCAACTAATATAATTTTTCCATTTATGGTTAAATTACTTTCTAATACGCCGCCCGATATCAAATCAATTACTCAATTAATGTCTTCATTTTCCTCAACTCCCCCACCACAGCCTTACCACATACCACTTAAAGAAACTTTAAAAAGCTTGCCTGATTTTATGCGAAATTCATTATATGAATATACTAAGTTAGAAATATATGCTAATCACCCTTATTTTAAAGATTTTGCTAAAGTTACAGCTGCTATACGCAACTACAACAAAAAAAATACTTATTGTATACCAACTATTGATTTTAAGGATTTAATCATTTGGCCTAATTCAAGACCTACTCCATGTACACTTCCTGACTTAGCTCATATTCATCCACTCCGAAATATAGAATCCGATCGAGACTTTGGAACACCTCCTTTCATAGAATCAACTTATGGTACTTTCTCTAGTAATAAACTCCATCGTGAAGTATGCTATGATTCTTCTTTAGAATATTCTTTTTATCAATACCTTGAAAAGGATTCATCAGTTTCTTTTTATTGTGAACAGCCTTTTTACATTCCTTACACGTATAAAAATACAGCTAGAAGATATCTACCTGATACTCTTATTATTCTTAAAAATAAATATTGCGTACTTGTAGAAATCAAACCACTAGAACATATGGCTGTTGCTCAGAACCTATGTAAATTTAATGCCTTAAAAAAGTACTGTCTTACTCATAATTATGGTTATCTCATCTGTGATGGTAAACATAGTTTATCTAGCCTAGAATCTAGACCTTTAGATACCTCCTATGTTTCCTATGTACTAAATCGCTTAAACTATGGTCCTATTAGATATTATGAATATAAATATATCTCATCAAAATTTAATACCAGTTGTAATGATTTTTATGCCCTTGTTATTCAAAATAATCTCTTTTATACAGATAATCCTTTTTTCCTATCTCTTCGATAAGCTTATGGCTCTTATAACAAAAGAAGCATCTCCTCCTCACCTATGTGATTTAGAGATGCTTCTCTTATTCCCAGTGTCCTCCTATATGCCCTATAAGAATTTTTCCACCTGCTATACTTCCTCTTCCAAAATTAAAATAAATCCTATACTCCGAATGATTATTATATAACTTAGTATGAGGATTACATGTTATCTCTTCCTCTACTCCCTTATCATTCAGAAATTTACACTTAAAGGTATCTGAAGACTCATTACTTCCACGACCACTACATTCTATATTATAACGTGCCTTAAACACATCATAGAATGTTTGATTTCCTACCTCTTCATAAACTTCTTTTGCATAATCATTCAACGCTGATAAATGTCTTATTAGTTCTTCTTGAAAATTTCCTATATCTCTTAATTTTGCATTCATTGTCTGGTAAACTCTATCATGAAAAACCAAATTAGGAAAACAGTTAATCATTGCCACTTGAAACTCTTCTAATGTTTCACTTTGTGATAAGTAAACTCTATATGGCAGTAAATATTCTTTAGCTTCTAATATCTTTAAGTTGTCCTCTATTTCACTATCTACCTTAACATCACTTATTAATGCTTTATAAGCTTTATAGTAATCCTTACTTAATATATTAATCAAATCCTCAAATGTAATATCTCCCACCGTAGTATCTTGAATAATTGTGTCTCTTATTAAGTTGCGTATATCTTCATTTTGTCCTTTATTATCACAAAATAAGTATTCATATAACATGAGTGTATTACACATCTCTTTATCATATAGATCCTTTGGTGCTTTAACTAATAATTTATTTTCTTTTAATTCCTTAATCACTTCTAAGTATGTCACAATAGATTTTTCTGCTTCTTCAATAGTTGTACACTTAAGTAAGTCAAATGTTATCGTATAGAATTCTACTTCCCACACATTCTTAACCTCACTAATTCTCTTAGATCTATCTTACTTTGATCAAAAAAGCCATTTGGCCAATAATTCAGTTCTCCAAATTCATTAAGTGTAATATTATCAATCCTTACTTTCTTTTCTTCATTCGAAAAGAAGAATACATGCATATTATCTGTTTCTTTCATCTGTGCTAACTGTAATCGTGCACCATTGATGATATGTTCACTATGAGTTTCTACAAAAAGTTGTATACCTGTTAATGATAATAGAGCTAAGAATTTTCCCAAGTTTGATTGACCACTAGGGTGTAAATGTGCTTCAGGATTTTCTACAATATATATACTATTTGCTTGAGTAGACGCTAATAATCCTCCAACGATAATTGGTAAGGTATATGTAATGCCAAAACCTGTACCAGTCGGTGCATAAAACTCTCCAGAGGTCTTATTATTCTTGTACTGAATAATAGCCTTATTAACATTTTCATTAACTTCTGTATCAATCTCTATTCCTGGAATTATAGTGTTTAACCATGCCTCACAATGAGCTGAAAATCTATTAATTTTACTTGCTTTAAGACTTTCATGAACTGACATTCTTAATTTATCCGCCTTATTAATTACATGATTTGTGTACTCGCCTTTGAAACCTATATTTAAATTTTTATCATTTCCCATATCTAAAGCAATCCTTGGACCAACTCGCTCAGCATTTAAATACGTAAAATATGCATTATTAATTTCACAGTCTCCTTTAGCATTTTGTTGCTGTATTTGTTCTTTATTAACTAGTTCTAGTGCAAAAGGCATGGTTATTTCTTCTCCCACTTTATAAATAGCCTCATATTCTCTTTGTTCATAACCCAATGCCTTAATTTTTATTTGTGATGTATCATCATGATTAACAGCAATTGCATTTCTAGCTAAACCCAAGTTAATGCCATAAAAATCATTAAGTTGTATTTCTTCTTTATCTGTTTGAGCATAAGCACTTTTTAATAATAATAGGCCTTGAATAAAACTGGATTTACCAACTGCATTTCCACCTGCAAAAAAGTTCAATGCTCCTAATGTAATCTTTTCATCTATAAGACATTTATAATTTTTGATTTCAATTTCTCTAATCATCCTCTAATATCCCTTCTAAAATATCCTGTGCTACGCTAAAAGCAATGTTTACTGCTCTTCTACCATTAGTACCTTGTGTAATCGCATTTGCATATACAGTATCATTCGTAATTCTATATGCTAATCTTTTTACAATTTCCTCTTTATGACTAATTATCTTTTCATTTTGATACCTTTCATCTGATAATACTACAGACCAAGATGTAAATAATGTCTTATTAATAATATCCGTGTTCTTATATACCTTACCATTTTCTAAATAGCATTTTGTAAAAGCATATTTACCAAATATGGTATAGCACATCTCCATGGCCTTTATAAATCTTTCCTCATAGTCACGATATGTGTCGTATCCTGCATGTCTTAAATCCATAATTACACTATCTAAATAAGATGTAACATCTCCATATATAAAATCTAAATTTCCTCTTTGCTTATCATATAAGATCTTAAATGCTATAAAACGTAATACTACTTCTTGAGCTGCCATTCTATCATCATTTATTCGGGATCTGGTAGCACTTTTAAAAGCATCTGATTCAGCTAGGCCTTTTAAAAATTTTCTTGTACTTTCTGAAGCCATTGCATTTCTAATCTCTTGAGGATTTAATGCCACACCACCTGTATTAACTCTTCTAAATATATCAAATACTACCTTATTAGGTGATCTTGCATCCAATATATTAATTGCAAACTGTGTTCTATAAATTCTTTGTTGATATTTAGCTTCTAATTGAGAAAACTTTTTACCTTCACATTCCCATAAATACTCCAGACCATATAAATTAAACTTGTCATTTAAAAAATCTCTTATCGTTGTAAGTCTTTGCTTTCCATCTATTACAGTAAATGTAGCATCTTCATTTTCATAAAAATAAAAAGCAGGTATTGGAATCCTAAGCATTAGCGATTCAATCAATAAAGATTTTCTTTTCTTCTCTTTCCATACCTTACTCCTTTGAAAAGTAGGACTTAAATCTAAGTTATCTTCTTGCATGAGCCTATTTAAAAATTCTAATGATAGCATTTGTTGATCTACTCTTATCTTATCTGCATCAAATGGATATTCTGTAATATCATGAATATCGTATTCAATATTATGTTCATTTTCTATTCCATAATACTCCTCTTCTAATTGCTCATAATCTTTCTTCATCTCATAGCCCTCCTTCATTACTTATTATTACCTATTAACCTTTATTTTTTTCACATAAGTCAATACTCTTATTATTTACTACCAACTACCTTTATTATATCTGATATTTTCTACGCTCTGCTTTAGTTGTCCAATTTTTTAATCTATACATATATGCAGTTAACTTACCTTGGGCAACCTTTATATCTTTTACTTCT
>CALGWE010000681.1:0-4989 GCA_937935915.1 uncultured Clostridia bacterium | reverse complement strand
ATTACCATATTTATCCTTTACATAATTAAAGATTAACTAGCACATGTCGTTAAATTATAAAAGGAATAGCAAAAAAATACGGGTTTCTTCTATATATAGTAGTAATTCCATAGTGTACTATAGTAAAACATATATATGATAATGGATTATTTTAAAGTTGTAGTTTAATGACAAGATTTTCATGTTGCATTAAACTCATAAATGTAGTTTAATAAGTACACGGTCAGCAAACAAAAAGTTGCAGACAGGCAAAGGGCTAAGCCCTTAAACATAATCACTATGAAACTGTAATGAAAACAATGTTTTTATAGATGAATTGCTGTTTCTAGTATTAGGCAAAAAAAAAAATCTAAAAAAAACCTTGAAAAAAAGAAGTTTATAGTGTATACTCAATTATGTTGTGACATTGGGAACTAAGATCCGGAAGGTTACCGCTGAAAAGCGAATTTCCGGGGAGCGAATGTCAGGTTCATGAAACCAGACGGCAGGTCACTGTACTATATTGAATAGATGTAGGCGTATTCGTAAACGTACGAAGCGGCTTAGCAACTTGTTGCAAGTTTATGCCTAAAAACATCAATCGCGTGTACAGTCACCACTAGTCGTACTAGGTTTACAAAAAGTACGAAAAGGAGGGGACTTTTTTTATGGCAAGTCAAAAAATCCGTATTACATTAAAAGCTTATGATCACAAATTAATCGATCAAACAGCTGCACAAATCGTAGAAATCGCTAAAAAAACTGGTGCTCAAGTTAGTGGACCAATTCCACTTCCAACTAAAAAGGAAGTTATCACTATTCTACGTGCTGTACACAAATACAAAGATTCTCGTGAACAATTCGAACAAAGAACTCACAAAAGACTTATCGATGTTGAAGCTACACCAAAAACTGGCGATGCTTTAATGAGAATTGATTTACCAGCTGGTGTTGATATCAAAGTTGATGCTAAATAATTAATTTTGAACAACCCGCAAAATGGACGGTTAATAATCGTCTAGGATGATTACCCTAGTTGGTAATCCGCTGTAGATATTAGGAGGTGCAAGAGCATGAAAAAAGCTATTATGGCTAAAAAAATTGGTATGACTCAAATTTTTGATGAACACGCTAACTTAATTCCTGTAACAGTTTTAGAAGCAGGTCCTTGTGTTGTTACTCAAAAGAAAACTATTGAAAACGATGGATACGAAGCTATCCAAGTTGGTTTCGGTGAAGTTAAATCTAAACACGTAATCAAACCTATGGCTGGTCACTTCGCTAAAGCTGGTGTTGAAGCTAAAAAATTCGTTAAAGAATTCAGATTAGAAGACATCGCTGCTTACGAAGTAGGTACAGAAATTAAAGCTGATATCTTTGCTGCTGGAGAAAAAGTAGATGTTACTGGTACTTCAAAAGGTAAAGGTTACCAAGGCGCAATCAAAAAATACAACCAATCTCGTGGACCAATGGGTCACGGTTCTAAATCACACAGAGTAGCAGGTTCTATGGGTGCTGCAACAAGCCCAGGACGCGTTATGAAAGGTAAAGGCCTTCCATCACACATGGGATGCGTACAAGTTACAGTACAAAATCTTGAAGTTGCTCGCGTAGATGCAGACAAAAACTTAATCTTAGTAAAAGGTGCAGTACCAGGTCCTAAAGGTACAGTAATCACTATCAAAGATAGTTGCAAAGCTTAAGGATACCGGGAAAGGAGGAAATTAGAATGGCAAAAGTAGCTGTATTAAATATGACAGGCGCACAAGTTGGAGAAGTTGAATTAAACGACTCAATCTTTGCTGTAGAAATCAAAGAAAACTTAGTACACCAAGCAGTAGTAGCACACCTTGCTAACAGACGTCAAGGTACACAAAGTGCTAAAACACGTGCAGAAGTACGTGGTGGTGGTAGAAAACCATGGAAACAAAAAGGTACAGGTAGAGCAAGACAAGGTTCTATTCGTGCAGTACAATGGGTAGGTGGTGGAGTTGCATTCGCACCAAAACCAAGAAATTACTCATTCAAAATGAACGTTAAAGAAAGAAGAATCGCTCTTAAATCTGTTTTAACAAGCAGAGTTAACGAATCTAAATTCATCGTTCTTGAATCATTAGAAGTAGCTGCTAAAACTAAAGAAATGGCTAAAGTTTTAGACGCACTTAAATTAAACAAAGCTTTAATCGTTACAGAAGGCGAAGCAAGCAAAAACGTTATGTTATCAGCAAGAAACATCCAAGGTGTTAAAACAGCAGCTGTAAACAACATCAACGTATATGACATCTTAAAATACGATACATTCGTAGTAACTAAAGATGCTCTTACAAAAATCGAGGAGGTGTACGCATAATGGCAGATTTAAAATTTTATGACGTCATTTTAAAGCCAGTTGTTACAGAGAAATCTATGAACGCTATGGCAGAAAAAAAATACACATTCCTAGTTGCTAAAACTGCTACTAAAGCTCAAATCAAAGATGCAGTAGAAAAAATGTTCGAAGGAACAAAAGTAGAAAAAGTTAACACAGTAAACTACGATGGAAAAACAAAACGTCGTGGAAGAACAGTTGGTAAAACAAACGCTTTCAAAAAAGCAATTGTTAAACTTAACCAAGACAGCAAAGATATTGACTTTTTCCAAGGAATGTAGTTAAATAGTAAAAGATGAAACACACGGCTAAGTGTATAACAAATGAATCGTGTTATTAATCGATTGAAAGGAGTGAATACGATGGGTATCAGAAAATATAGACCATATACCCCTTCAAGAAGACATATGACTTCTTCAACATTTGAAGAAATCACAAAAACAACTCCTGAGAAATCTTTAATCGTAACTTTAAAGAAAAATTCAGGTAGAAACAATCAAGGGAAAATCACAGTTCGTCACCGTGGCGGCGGCGCAACAATCAAATACAGAATCATCGACTTCAAACGTAATAAAGATGGTGTTCCAGCAACAGTTGTAGGTATCGAATACGATCCAAACAGATCAGCTAACATTGCTTTATTAGCATATGCAGATGGTGAAAAACGTTACATCATCGCACCACTTGGATTAAAAGTTGGTGAAAAACTTATGAGTGGAGAAACAGCAGAAATCAAAGTTGGTAACTGTCTTGAAATGAAAGATATGCCAGTTGGTGCTACAATCCACAATATCGAAATGAAACCTGGTAAAGGTGGACAACTTGTTCGTTCTGCTGGTATGTCAGCTCAATTAATGGCTAAAGAAGGTAAATACGCAACAGTTAAATTACCATCAGGTGAAATGAGATTATTACCAATCAACTGCCGTGCTACAATCGGTCAAGTTGGTAACATCGATCACGAACTTATCAACATTGGTAAAGCTGGACGTAAACGTCACATGGGTATCCGTCCTACAGTTCGTGGTTCTGTAATGAACCCTAACGATCACCCACACGGTGGTGGTGAAGGTAGATCACCAATCGGTAGACCAAATCCATGTACACCATGGGGTAAACCAGCTCTTGGATACAAAACAAGAAAGAAAAACAAACATTCTAATAAATATATTGTACGTCCACGTAATAAATAATAACGTGGTTGCGTGAAAGGAGGCATCATAATGGCTCGTTCCATCAAAAAAGGACCATTTGCTGACGCTCACTTACTTAAAAAAGTAGATGCTATGAATGCAGCAGATGAAAAGAAAGTAATTAAAACATGGTCACGTCGTTCAACAATCTTCCCTTCAATGGTAGGTCACACTATCGCTGTACATGACGGTAGAAAACATGTACCAGTATTCGTAACAGAAG
This sequence comes from uncultured Clostridia bacterium, assembly GCA_937935915.1. GTDB lineage: Bacteria > Bacillota > Clostridia > Lachnospirales > Cellulosilyticaceae > Cellulosilyticum. The sequence goes on along the minus strand of CALGWE010000681.1, from coordinate 1,226 downwards.
ATATGGTAGGACACAAATTAGGTGAATTTGCATTAACAAGAACATACCGTGGACATGGTAAAGATGCAGAGAAAAAATCAAGAGTTCGCTAATAAGTAATTAACGGAAGGAGGTCTTTAATCATGGCAAAAGGACATAGAAGTCAGATTAAAAAAGAGAGAAACGCTCAAAAAGACTCAAGACCAAAAGCTAGAGTAACATTCGTACGTTTATCAAGTACAAAAGCAAACATCGTGTTAGATCAAATCAAAGGTAAAGATGTTAATACAGCATTAGCTATTTTAGCATACACACCAAGATGGGGCGCACGTGTAATTGAGAAAGTATTAAAATCAGCAATCGCAAATGCTGAACACAACATGGGTATGGACGTATCAACATTATATGTTGAAGAAGCATTCTCAACAAAAGGACCAACAATGAAGAGAATTCGTCCTCGTGCTCAAGGTCGTGCATATCAAATTCAAAAACAAACTAGCCACATTACAGTGGTATTAAATGCGAGATAAGGAGGGTACTCATGGGCCAAAAGGTAAATCCACATGGATTAAGAGTTGGTGTTATCAAAGAATGGGATGCTAAATGGTATGCTGATAAAAAAGACTTTGCTAACAACCTTGTAGAAGATGATAAAATTAGAAAATTCATCAAGAAAAAATTATATGCCGCTGGTATCGATAAAGTAGAAATCGAAAGAATGTCAAAACGCGTTAAAGTACACGTTCACACATCTAAACCAGGTATCGTAATCGGTAAAGGTGGAGCATCTATCGATGCACTTCGTAAAGAAGTAGAAAAATTAACAGCTAACAAAGTTGCAATCAACATTGTAGAAGTTAAAAGACCAGAAGCTTGTGCTCAATTAGTAGCAGAAAACATTGCACTTCAATTAGAAAACCGTGTTTCTTTCCGTCGTGCTATGAAACAAGCAATGGGTAAATCTTTCAAAGCTGGTGGAAAAGGTATTAAAGTAGCATGTTCAGGTCGTTTAGGCGGTGCTGAAATGGCTCGTACTGAATCTTATTCAGAAGGTAACATTCCACTTCAAACATTAAGAGCTGATATTGAGTATGGATTTGCTGAAGCAGATACAACATATGGTAAAATCGGTGTTAAAGTATGGATCTACAAAGGAGAAGTACTTCCAACTAAAGCTAAAAAGGAAGGGAGCGATAACTAATGTTAATGCCTAAAAGAGTAAAACGTCGTAAACAATTCCGTGGGCG
>CALGWE010000680.1:0-2723 GCA_937935915.1 uncultured Clostridia bacterium | reverse complement strand
TACAAGATCAGAAAAGAATCACCAATTAGAAGATGTAGATACACCAAATATGTTTAGAGAGTTTTACCCATATAATGAAATTCCAAAAGTTGCATTTAATGATTTACATGTACCTATGTGTGTTCCAGATGATATTTTCATTACAGATACAACTTTTAGAGATGGTCAACAATCAAGAGCACCTTATACAACAGAGCAAATTGTTGAGATTTATAAAATGCTTCACAGATTAAGCGGGCCAAAAGGTATTGTAAGACAAAGTGAATTCTTTTTATATAGTGAGAAGGATCGAAAAGCTGTAGAAAAATGTATGGAACTAGGTTATGACTTCCCTACAATTACATCTTGGATTAGAGCGTCTGAAAAGGATTTTGAGCTTGTTAAACAAATGGAAATCAAAGAAACTGGTATTTTAGTAAGCTGTTCAGACTATCATATCTTCCACAAATTAAATATGAAACGTTCTGAAGCAATTGCCCATTATACAAAAGTTATCAGACAATGTATTAATCAAGGCATTATTCCTAGATGTCACTTTGAAGATATTACAAGAGCAGATATCTACAATTTCGTTGTACCATTTGCAAGAGAGCTTATGAAAATTAGTGAAGAAACTAAAATGCCTATTAAAATTCGTGCCTGCGATACAATGGGATACGGTGTAAGTTATCCTGGTGCTATGATTCCAAGAAGCGTACCTGGTATCATGTATGCCCTTCATCAATATGCCGGTGTACCACATGAATGGATTGAATGGCATGGGCACAATGACTTCTATCGTGCAGTAGCTAACTCAACAGCAGCATGGCTTTATGGTTGCTGTGGTATTAACTGTTCATTATTTGGTATCGGAGAAAGAACAGGTAATACACCTCTTGAAGCTATGGTAATGGAATATGCACAAATTAGAGGAACACTTGATGGTATGGATACAACAGTAATTACTGAGCTTGCAGAGTACTTTGAAAATGTTATTGGAGAACATATTCCAGAACGTACACCATTTGTAGGTAAAAACTTCAATGTAACAAGAGCAGGAATCCATGCTGATGGTTTATTAAAAAATGAAGAGATTTATAATATCTTTGACACAGATAAAATCTTAAATCGTCCAGTACGTGTTGCAATTAGTAACACATCAGGTCTTGCAGGTATTGCACACTGGATTAGTGCTAACCCTAAATATGCTAAGCTTAAAGGTATTGATAAAAATGATAAACTTTGCCTTAATATTAAAGCTTGGGTAGATAAAGAATATGAAACAGGACGTACAACAGTTATTAGTGATAAAGAAATGGAAAGTTACATAGATAAATACTTAGAAGAACAAAAATAATTTAAGATTCAATTAAAATCATTCCTTTTAAATAGATGCCCTCCTTTTAATAGGAGGGTAATTTATGTTTTAATATTTAAACTATTTACAATGAGTATAAAAACTTTGTTAATTTGTTATAATTATGATATAGCTAGAAATGGGACAAAAGAATGTTATAATCAGGAGGAATACAAAGTGAATCCAAAGGTAGTAGCAGGAATAACAGGTGTTTGTTCGATTGTTACAGTAGCATTAGTTGTATTAGTATTAATGGGACAGATTACAGTAGACTTAGGAATGTTAGTAGGAGGTATACTTCAAGTTATAAGTGGGCTTATCCAATTATATACGGCCAAACATACAAAGTCAGAAGTTGTTCAAAGAGAAACTTATGGAACATGTAGATTTACACTTATTATTGGAATCGTTATGTTAGCTTTTATTGCCCTTAAAGTTGCACTCATTGCATTAAGAGGTTAAATACATAAGTAAAGGAGACATATTTTAGGAAAAGTTTATCTAAAATATGTCTCCTTTTTTATAGCTAAACAAAAATATATTTAGTATAATTAGAATATATTAAAAAGTTAAATATTTAAACGCATGATGACAAGATTTATAATAAGCAGAAAGGAGTAGAAAAATGGAGGACAAACTTAAAATATTATTAGAAGAAGCTGGCTTTGACGTGCAGGTCATGAAGGAACAAGACAAAATGTTTCATCAAATAAAGGGACTTATTATTAACAATAATTTAAAGTTCATTTATGAATTAGAGGAAGATGGCACTGTAATGATCAGGCAAATTAAAGTAGCTGATGCATATTTGAATTTAGGATATACAACTCGTTTGTTAGAATTTTTAAGTAAGCAAAATGAATATAATGTGATTTTACCGTTTGTAACAACACCGAAGTTATCACATATATGTGATAAGCTAAATATTAAACGTGATGATAGATGTATTGAGAAATATGGATATAATAGTGCGTTTTATTCTATTGCTAAAAATTATGCATTCTATGAAGGTAAGTATGGGCATTATGTTGTAAGAAAATTAGAGAATTAAATACAAAGGGGAGAGAGTATTAATGAAGAGACATGGGAGACTTAGTAAGGTAAAGTTAGATTATCAGCTTATAAGTTTATGTTTAGTAATAAGTATTGTACCTTTGATTTTAGTATATATATTAACTATAAATGGTATAGTAGGGAGTACGAGGCAGTCCATAGGGGAATATTCACAAAAGATTGTTGAGCAGTTTAACTATAATATTGAGTATCAAATTGATTATGCTAAAATTACCATTGCAGATTTGACAACCAATAGTTCCCTAACAAATTATGTACATGATGCATTTAACCTTTCAAATAGTGAACGTGTTAGTTATATGAAAGATATCAA
>CALGWE010000679.1:0-6187 GCA_937935915.1 uncultured Clostridia bacterium | reverse complement strand
GCATGGTTTAATAAACCAAAGAGTGGACGATGTATAAAAATAGATACTAGTCAAAATGGGTGGTAACACGTGGAATCTTCCTCGTCCCGTTAAAGGGATGAGGTTTTTTTATACATATTTAAATGTTACATAAAAATGTGCAATTAAGTGAAAATTGAAGGAGGGGTTGGATTGAAATTATCAGATGTATTTGTACGATGTTTGCAAGAGGAAAATGTTGATGTCGTCTTTGGTTATCCAGGAGCAGCAGTTATTGATATATATGAATCACTTAGAGCTTCCTCTATTCATCATGTTTTAGTGAGACAAGAGCAAGCAGCTGTACATAGTGCAAGTGGTTATGCAAGAACAACGAATAAAGTGGGAGTTTGTCTTGCAACATCTGGTCCAGGTGCAACAAACCTTATTACAGGGATTGCAACAGCTTATATGGATTCTATTCCTATTGTTATTTTTACAGGACAAGTAAAATCACAGCTAATAGGAAGAGATGTTTTCCAAGAAGTAGATATTACAGGTGCAACAGAACCTTTCATTAAACATAGTTATTTAGTTAAAAACCCAAAAGATTTTCCACGCATTGTCAAAGAAGCTTTCTACATTGCTAGAACAGGTAGACCAGGACCTGTGCTTATTGATATTCCAATGGATTTACAATCAGCACAGATAGATTATAACTATCCAAAAGAAGTTAAAATCAGAGGTTATAAACCTACTGTAGAAGGTCACATAGGGCAAATTAAAAAAGCAATTAAACTTTTAGGGCAAAGTGAAAGGCCTCTTATATGTGCAGGGGGTGGGGTTATTTTAGCCCATGCAAAAGAAGAACTTAAGAAATTTGCAGAGCTTGCAAATATTCCAGTAGTCCACACACTTATGGGGCTTGGTAGTATTGATACAACTTCTTCATTAGACTTTGGAATGATAGGAACACATGGTTTTAAACATTCCAATTGGGCGCTTAAACATGCAGATACTATTTTATTCATAGGTGCACGTATTGCGGACCGTGCAGTTACAAGCACAGGGATTTTTGATGAAAAAGCAAGTATTATACATATAGATATCGATCCGGCTGAAATTGGAAAAATTACATCAGCTAATATTCCAGTTGTTGGAGATGCAAAAGTTATTTTAGAGGAAATGAGTCATTATATTAAGCCGATTGATACAAATAAATGGCAAGAAGATATCAATAAAAATAGAGAAGTTAAGGAAGAAATACATCCTGAAGATGCAGTTAATCCTAAACTTGTTGTAAAAACATTATCTAAAATGTTAAATGATGATGCAGTTATTGTAGCAGATGTAGGTCAAAATCAATTTTGGACAGTAAGAAATATGGAAGTTTATGCTGGCAGACAACTTATTTGTTCAGGTGGTTTTGGGACAATGGGCTATTCACTTCCAGCGGCAGTAGGTGCAAGTGTGGGTAATAAGGACAGACAGGTTGTGAGTATATTAGGTGATGGTAGCTTCCAAATGAGTTTATTTGAACTTGGCACACTGGTGCAAGAACAAGTTCATCCATTAGTTATCTTGTTTAATAACAGTGGGCTTGGAATGGTAAGGGAACTTCAAAGAAAAGTAGAACTTAAAGAACATGGTGTAGCACTTAATTGTAATCCAGATTTTACAAAGCTTGTAGAGGCCTATGGCATTAAAGCTAAAACTATTTCTAAAGGTAGTGATATAGAAGCTGCACTTAAGGAAGCATTAGCTAGTAAAGAAGCATATTTCCTAGAGTTTATAGTAAGTACCAAAGGATAAAAAGAAATGAGGGAGAATATGAAAAAGCATGTACTATCTGTATTAGTAGAAAATCATTCAGGTGTACTTAGCCGTATATCTGGGCTTTTTAGTAGAAGAGGTTATAATATTGACAGTTTATCTGTTGGTGAAACAGAAGACCCAAAAGTATCTCGTATGACTATTGTAACAGCAGCAGATGAGAGTACTTTAGAACAAATCAAGAAACAACTCAATAAACTTGTAGATGTTATTAAAGTTTTAGAACTCAAAGAAGAAACCTCTATTTATAGAGAACTTGCAATGATTAAAATTCATGCAAGTAAAGCGACACGTGCTGAAATTATCGAGATTGCAAATATCTTTAGAGCACATATCGTTGATGTTTCTAATGATTCACTTATTATTGAAGCTACAGGAGATCAAGGTAAAATCAGTGCTTTAACAAGTATGGTTGAACCATATGGTATTAAAGAGATTATTAGAACAGGTCTTACAGCCTTACAAAGGGGCGAAAAAGAGCTAAAGAACTAGCTTCTAAAAATAATATTTTTATTACTTTTATTTAATTTGATTAAAACAACACATCTTAAAGTGTTTGCTTTAATAGATATATATTTATATGTAGGAGGATTTGAAAATGGCAAAATTATATTATCAAGAAGATTGTAACTTAGGATTATTAAATGGAAAAACAGTAGCAATTATCGGTTACGGTAGCCAAGGACATGCACACGCACTTAATTTACACGATTCAGGAGTAGATGTAATCGTAGGTTTATATAATGGAAGTAAATCATGGAAAATCGCTGAAGAAGCTGGTCTTAAAGTAATGACAGTTGCAGAAGCTACAAAAGCTGCAGATCTTATTATGATCTTATTACCAGATGAAAAACAAGCAGAAGTTTACAAAACAGAAATCGCACCTTACTTAACAGAAGGTAAAACACTTGCTTTCGCTCATGGTTTCAATATTCACTTCAAACAAATCGTTCCACCAGAACATACAAATGTTATCATGATCGCTCCTAAAGGACCAGGTCATACAGTAAGAAGTCAATTCTTAGAAGGACGTGGAGTTCCTTGCTTAGTAACAGCATACCAAGATGCTACAGGAAATGCACATGATTTAGCACTTGCTTATGCAGCAGGTATCGGTGGAGCTAGAGGGGGAATCCTTGAAACTACATTCAAAATGGAAACAGAAACTGACTTATTCGGTGAACAAGCAGTACTTTGTGGTGGGGTAACAGCTCTTATGAAAGCTGGTTTCGAAGTATTAGTTGAAGCTGGATATGAACCAGAAAGTGCTTACTTCGAATGTATCCACGAAATGAAACTTATCGTTGACCTTATCAACAAAGGTGGTTTCTCTTGGATGAGATACTCAATTTCTGATACAGCTGAATACGGTGACTACACAGTAGGTTCTCGTATTATCACAGAAGATACTAAAAATGAAATGCGTAAAGTACTTAAAGAAATCCAAGAAGGTACATTTGCTAAAAACTGGATCTTAGAAAACCAATCTCATCGTGCATACTTCAATGCTAAACGTCGTATTGAAGCTGAACATCCACTTGAAAAAGTTGGTAAAGAACTTCGTAGCATGATGTCTTGGGCAGATCAAAACAAATAAGACTGATATAGGAAGGGGAAACTAGATGGCAAACATTGTTAGAATTTTTGATACCACATTAAGAGATGGTGAACAATCACCAGGTTGTAGTATGAACCTTGCTGAAAAGTTAGAGGTAGCAAAACAACTGGAACGTCTTGGGGTAGATATTATGGAAGCTGGGTTTGCAGCTTCATCGCCAGGAGACTTCGCATCTGTTAAATCCATTGCAAAAGCTATCAAAAATGCATCTGTAACAAGTTTGGCACGTGCCCTCAAAGGTGATATTGATGCGGCGGCAGAAGCGTTGAAGGAAGCAAAATATCCTAGAATTCATACTTTTATTGCTACATCAGATATTCACATGACCTATAAGCTCAAGAAATCACCAGAGCAAGTTTTAGAAGCGGCAGCTGAAATGGTACGTTATGCTAAGAAATTCTGTGATGACATTGAATTTTCAGCAGAGGATGCATCAAGAAGTAACCCAGCTTTCTTATATCAAATATTTGAAGCAGTTATACAGGCAGGTGCAACAACGATTAACGTGCCAGATACAGTAGGATATGCTTCACCAGAAGAAATGACAAAGTTAATATTAGGTATTCGTGAAAACGTACCTTCAATTGATAAAGCAATTATATCTGTACATTGCCACAATGACTTAGGTCTTGCTGTTGCTAACTCTTTAGCAGCAGCTAAGGCAGGTGCAGGACAACTAGAATGTACGATTAATGGAATTGGTGAACGCGCGGGAAATGCAGCACTTGAAGAACTTGTAATGAATCTTAATACAAGAAAAGATTACTACAATCTTGGTTGTAATATTAATACCAAAGAGATTTATAAAACAAGTAAGCTCCTTAGTAGTATTACAGGGGTAAGAGTACAGCCTAATAAAGCAATTGTTGGAGAAAATGCTTTTGCTCATGAATCTGGTATTCATCAACATGGTATGCTTGCAAATAAGAGCACTTATGAAATTATGACACCAGAGTCTATTGGTCTTACTGAAAACAAATTAGTACTTGGAAAACATTCAGGGCGTCATGCCTTTGAAGATCGTTTAAAAGAGATGGGATATGAGCTGGAAGATGATGCACTTCAAATTGCATTTGAACAATTTAAGGCTTTAGCTGATAAGAAGAAAACTGTAACAGATAAAGACCTTGAAGCGTTAATTCATCATAAAACATCAAAAGTACCAGAGTTTTATAAGTTAGAACGCTTTGTAATCAATTCAGGGAACACCATTACAACTACTTCATCTGTAAGACTTGTTGCTAAAACAGGCCATGTACTTGAAGAAGTTGTTTCATCATATGATGGTCCAATTGATGCTTCATATAAAGCAATTGATAAACTAGTTGGTAAACGCTTTACATTAGAAGACTTTGTGATTAATTCTGTAACAGGTGGGACTGATGCACAAGGTGAAGTGAATGTAAAAATCAAAAATGATGAGGGTGTTTACAACGGTTATGGTGTAAGCATGGATATAGTAGAAGCAAGTATACTTGCTTATATTTCAGCTATTAATAATATGTTATACGACCAAGAAAATAAAAGAGAGGCGTAAAAGCATATAGCTTTGGAAAAACCGAGAGTTAGGTTTATAAAAACGGCGCTCTTGGTTTTATCTAAAGTTTATTTTTTTATATGGGAATAATAAGTACAGTAATATAAAAGGACACAAGAACCGGGGCAGAACATAAACGTATGAGTAAATGATGAGGAGATGATATAGATGGGAATGACAATGACCCAAAAAATATTAGCAGCACATGCAGGACTTGAAAGCGTTGTAGCAGGTCAATTAATTGAAGCAAATCTTGATCTTGTACTTGGTAATGATATTACATCACCAGTTGCTATTCGTGAATTTAATAAAATTGGTTGTGACTGTGTATTCCACAAAAGCAAAATCGCTTTAGTACCAGATCACTTTACACCAAACAAAGATATTAAAGCTGCTGAGCAATGTAAAACAGTACGTGAATTTGCAAATAGCAAAGAAATTGAAAACTACTTTGAAGTAGGTCAAATGGGAATAGAACATGCACTTATTCCAGAAAAAGGTTTAGCAGTTGCTGGTGATGTTATCATTGGTGCTGACTCACATACTTGTACTTATGGTGCGCTTGGTGCATTCTCAACAGGAATCGGTAGTACAGATATGGCAGCAGGTATGGCAACAGGTAAAGCATGGTTTAAAGTACCAGCTGCACTTAAATTTGTATTAACAGGTTGTCCAACTAAATATGTAAGTGGTAAAGATGTAATCCTTCATATCATTGGTATGATTGGTGTAGATGGTGCACTTTACAAATCTATGGAATTTGTAGGAGATGGTATTAAAAACCTTTCTATGGATTCACGTTTTGCTATGGCAAATATGGCCATTGAGGCTGGGGCTAAAAATGGTATTTTCCCAGTAGATGATTTAACAATTGAATTTATGAAAGAACATAGTACTAAAGAATATAAAGTTTATGAAGCAGATGAAGATGCTGAGTATGAAGCAGTATATGAAATTGACCTTTCTAAAGTACGCCCAACAGTAGCATTTCCACATCTACCAGAAAACACAAAAACAGTAGATGAAATCTGCGATAAAGAAGTTAAAATTGACCAAGTTGTAATTGGTTCATGTACAAATGGACGTATGGAAGACCTTCGCACAGCTAGAGATATTTTAAAAGGTAAAAAAGTAGATCCTAGTGTACGTTGTATCGTATTCCCAGGTACACAAAATATCTATTTACAAGCTATTAAAGAAGGTATTGTAACAGATCTTATAGAAGCAGGTGCTGTATTTAG
>CALGWE010000678.1:0-1465 GCA_937935915.1 uncultured Clostridia bacterium | reverse complement strand
ACTGTAGAAAGTCTCTGTCATAGGTGCCTTAATGCTTTTCTGAGGTGTTGATTTTACCTCAGTACTTGTAGAAGGCTTTATACTCTCTAGATGATCTTGGCTACTTGGCGTACTTTGATTACCTTGGTCATTGGTAGTGCTATAACTATGCAAACACTCTTGATTATCTTGACCCTCTAGATTTTGACTTAACATATTGTCCTTACTATTTTCTGCTTGGCCGTAGCCTATGCCATTTGTGCCTACTACAGTTACTTCTTTCTTGAGTTTAAGCTCAAAATCATTGCTTTTTAATGAAAAGCTTGTAAGTTCTGCTTCTTTAAAAGCTGAAATAAGCTCTTTTACTTTATCTATTTCCATATTTTCTAATCCTCCCATTTCTTCACAATCAGCGCGGCATTATGTCCTCCAAAGCCTAGTGAATTACTCATGGCGTAACGTACCTTTTGATGTCTTCCCTCATTTGGTACATAATCTAAGTCACACGCTTCATCTGGCACTTCATAACCAATAGTTGGTGGCACAAAATCTTCTTCTACAGCTTTTACTATGATAATGGCCTCTACGCCACCTGCTGCACCTAAAAGATGCCCCGTCATAGATTTAGTTGAACTTACAGCCACTTTTGTATCTTCACCAAATACGGCTTTAATCGCTTTTGTTTCACATAAATCATTAAACTCTGTGCCTGTTCCATGTGCATTAATGTAATCTACTTCATCTGGTGTAATACCAGCTTCTTGAATAGCCAATGCCATGGCACGTGCTGCCCCTTCCCCATTTTCTGCTGGTTTTGTAATATGATAAGCATCACCTGTTGCACCATAGCCTACAATCTCACCTAAGATTTTAGCCCCTCTTTCCTGTGCATGCTCTAAAGTTTCAAGAACAAGTATCCCTGCACCTTCACCTAATACAAAACCATTTCTTTCTTTATCGAAAGGAATAGAGGCACGCTTAGGATCTTGGGATGTGCTTAGTGCTGTTAATGCATTAAATCCAGCAATACCCATAGGACAAACACTACTTTCTGTACCACCTGCAACAATCACGTCGTTTATACCTGCTTGTAGATTTCTATAGGCTTCTCCAATAGAATGTGTTCCTGATGCACAAGCTGTCACTACTGTAGTACATATCCCTTTTGCACCAAGCTTAATGGACACATTACCTGCCGCCATATTCACAATTGCTGTAGGTACGAAAAGTGGTGAAACCCTTTTAGCACCTTTCTCATAAAGCTTTAACACTTCTTGTTCAATATTCTCTAAAGCTCCTACACCATTTCCTATAATGACACCTACACGTTCTGCATTTTCTTTGCTTATATCAAGACCAGCCATCTCTACTGCTTTGAGACTGGCATAAACGGCAAATTGTGAAAAACGCCCCAGACGTTTAGCTTCTCTTTTATCTAAATAAGGTTCTGGATTAAAATCTGTCACGCTACCTGCTACATGAACCT
>CALGWE010000677.1:0-1823 GCA_937935915.1 uncultured Clostridia bacterium | reverse complement strand
AATGTTGCGCTATAAAATGAGGTGTTAGAATAAGTGAATAAAGGGAGCTGTCAGGGAATTATTTATAGTTTCCTGGCAGCTCTTTTTTTCATCTTTTTATGCTTTAAAAGGTAGGCTAGTAGTGACCAAGTGAACTATTTTACAGAAATGCTTAGATGTGACAAAAATTGCCATAGAGCTATGCTATAATGAGGACATAAAATTTTGGCTTAATATATAAGAGGAGGATGGTATGACTTGGGGAAGTGTATTAATCATTTTATTGTGTTTATATATGGCCAAGCATATTGTGCCGGTAGACTATTATAAGGATATAGCAAGATATATTAAGCGGCATAAAAAATGTGTTGTACTGATTATTTTAGGACTAGGCACATTAATTGCGAATTGGCGGTATATATATATAATTAGTGAGAAACTAAAGGGGGCTGATAGTCGCATCTATCTTTTCGGTATACCCATCATTTATATTGTGCTAGGTATACTGCTTTATACAGGGGAAAAGAAACATATCACGCCTATAGAGATCAAAAAGTGTTATTACATATGTGTGCTGATTATAGATGTATGTATTATTAACTGTGTTGATTTCAAAGATTTTCAGGTGAACAATTTTCTAGGTGTACCAGATGAACTATTTATTAGTGGCCTTATAAGTATTATTGTTTTCGTAGCAGCGCTTATTTTGGATTTGCTTATATTATCCGGTGCAACGATTAAAGAAATAAACTTTGCAGGGGCTACTTTTGTAAAAGAAGATATTAAGAAGAACATTGAAGAGAATGCTAGCAATGTACAAGTGCTCATTACAAAGATTGATGCTGAGCATGAAATCCTGCAACGGTTTGAAGAGTATATGAAAAGTATGCAGGTAGTAGAGAAACTGCAAACAGCTTTTGAAACTTTTAATTGGGGAGAAGAGTTTAAAACATTAGCTCAGTATTATTGTGAGGCACAGAAAAAACAAATCACAGCAGAGTGTATTGCTTTAGGGGAAAGTACTAATTTAAAGAAGGAGCTTTTAATACGGTATGATTTATCTCATACAATATGCGAAAGGGTATGTAGAAGTATGGCTGCCAATAAATCTTTCTTTATACCAGGTGGGGAGCAGTTCTTGTTTGTACCTTACGAAACCACCTATTGCGAGGATAAGATGATTATCGTTCTAAGAGGTAGACAGGATATCTTTGAAATTGAGCAGCGTTTCATCTTAAATATCTTTAAGCGGTTTGAAGATTATATTATACCAGTAATAGCGGAATTGCCTGAAGAATAAAATAATTATTGTGTTGAACTTTAAATGGTATTATCATATAAGCATACAGGAGGTGACACTTATGAAAAGGAGCAGTGAGACAAGAAGACTAGCAATTGAAAAAGCTAAGGAAGCTCAAAAAAACGGTGGCGTTGGGATTAAAACAGCTGGTTTAACAAATAAACATGATCCAATAGTAAGTGCGTCTAACCGAACCAATAGAATTCTAAGAAGTATCTAAAATATAAATGATAAATGTATGCAGTATACTTTTTGTAAAAAAGAACATACTATAATAATATCAGTGCCTATAGGATGGTATTATTATGAAATTATCTAGAAATGAAATCATTAAGTTAGCGAGAAGCCTTAAGGTCAAGGGTGGGGTAGGCACTAAATTTGTAGCCCTATCAGGCTTAAAGAATGATCACTTATATCAGACATTAGAACAAGGCGAGAAGTTAATTAAAAATATATAGTAAACTACTTCACATAAGAAATAGCCCATTTGGGCTATTTTTTTTTATAAAAATTGTAACTGTTCAGCCACAGGCTGAATAAATAT
>CALGWE010000676.1:0-4167 GCA_937935915.1 uncultured Clostridia bacterium | reverse complement strand
CTTAGCACGTTTTTCTTTTACACCCGGCTCCACTTGATTTTTCATCTTAGCAGCTGGTGTACCTTCTCTTGGTGAAAACGGAAAGACGTGAATTTGTGCAAAGTTAACTTCTTTCACAAACGCTAATGTTTCTTCAAATTCTTCATCTGTTTCACCAGGGAAACCTACAATAATATCTGTTGTAAGCGCTACATCAGGCCATAAGTTTTGTAATCTGTGTACGCTCTCTAAATATTCTTCTTTTGTATATTTACGATTCATGCGTTTTAAAACTGTTTGACTACCGCTTTGTAAAGAAAGGTGGAAATGATGACATACCTTAGGTAATCTTCTAAGTGTCTCAATGAACTCTTCTGTTACTACAACCGGTTCAATTGAACTCATACGAATACGCTCAATGCCTTCTACTTCATGCACACGTTCTAGTAGTTGCATTAAATTGGTGTTACCTAAATCTTTCCCATAAGCAAGGACATGTATTCCAGTTAAAACAATTTCTTTAAAGCCAAGGCCTGCAAGACGTTTAACCTCATCAATAACCTGTTCTTCTTTTCTACTTCTTATTTTACCACGTACGTATGGAATAATACAATAACTACAATAATTATTACATCCCTCTTGCACTTTTATATAAACACGTGTACGTTCACCCATGTCCGAAATCTTTAATTCTTCGAATTCTTCAACTGCCATAATGTCATCTACTACATTTAGCATGTCCATACGTTCTTCTAAGAATTGATCTACGAGCTCTACAATTTGTCCACGTTTATTTGTTCCAACGATAATATCGATTTCTTCTACTTGCTCTTTGATCTGATCTGCTGCGATTTGCGCATAACATCCCATAGCTACAAGTACGCTCTCTGGATTTATTTTTTTAGTTTTACGAAGCATTTGACGACATTTACGGTCACTTAGGTGTGTTACTGTACATGTATTGACAACATATACATCTGCATATTCCCCAAACTCTACAATTTCATAGCCTGCCGCTTTAAAATTCTCTAATACTGCTTCGGTATCATATTGATTAACTTTACAGCCTAGTGTATAAAATGCTGCTTTTCTCAAAATAATCACCTCTTTTTATTGACATTCTTCTTTTCAAAATATATTATACAAGTAACTTCATAGGTTTAAGCCTATGTATACTAATCTAGGGGGTCTTCATTTATGAAATCAATCCAAATCTCACTTAATTCTATTGAAAAAGTAAAACAATTCGTTAACATTATAAATGTATATGATTGTGATTTCGACCTGTCATCTGGTCGTTATATTATAGACGCTAAATCAATTATGGGAATCTTTAGCCTAGATTTAGGCAAACCACTTCGTTTAGATATCTACGATGATGAAGTTGCCGATGACGTGGTTAAAGAACTCACACCTTTTGTTTATGAACCTTAAAAAAAAGTCCACTTAATCTGAGTGGACTTTTTTTGTTATCTTTTTACTAACGAATTTTAACCACTTCTACTTCATCAATTGCTTTTTGCATCATTTCTTCAATGATATCATCTAAAGCTCTTTCTGAGCGTTCGATTTGTTCAAGTTTTGGTTTTGTTTCTGGGTGTTTTGCAACGAAAATTGTACAACAGTCTTCAAATGGTTGAATTGAAGTTTCAAATGTATCAATACGTTTTGCAATTTGTACAATCTCTTCTTTATCAAAACCAATTAAAGGACGGAATACTGGCATTGTAGCAGCTTCGTTTGTACATACTAAACTGTGCATTGTTTGACTTGCTACTTGTCCAATACTTTCACCTGTAATAAGTGCCATACTACCGTTTTTCTTAGCAATTGCTTCTGAAATGTACATCATAATACGACGCATGATAATTGTTAATTGTTCATGTGGGCAAAGCTCATAAATTTTAAGTTGAATATCTGTAAAGTTAACAATGTGTAAGTTCATACTTCCTGTGTACATTGCCACTTTTTCAGCAAGATCAACTACTTTTTGTTTTGCACGATCACTTGTGTATGGTGGTGCATGGAAGTAAACAGCATCTACTTCTACCCCACGTTTTGCAATCATCCAACCAGCTACTGGGCTATCGATTCCACCAGAAAGTAAGAGTGTTGCTTTACCATTTGTACCGTAAGGCATTCCTCCAGCACCTTTATGTGTTTTCGCATAGACATAAGCATGGTTACGAAGCTCTACCATTAACACCACATCTGGGTTATGGACATCTACTTTTACTTTATCGCCAAGTGTTTCTAAAAGATATGCACCAAGTTCACAGCTTACTTCCATAGAAGTCATTGGGAAACGTTTATCTGCACGTTTCGTTTCTACTTTGAAAGTAATATTTTTGTCTGCACATTCTTCTGTCATTTGTGCAAGGGCTAAACGCTTAACTGCATCAAATGATACTTCTTCTTCTTTAAGACCATAAGCAATCCCTACGATCCCGAAGATACGGCTTAAGCGGTCAAGTACAGCATTTACATCAATGCTATCTTCTTCTACTGGCTCTACCATGATGCGACCTTGTTCTTTTGTTACAAGGAACTCACCTAAACTTTTTAAATTCTTTTTGATATTACTTAATAATCTATTCTCGAATAAGTGTCTATTTTTACCTTTAATAGCTAACTCACCGTATTTGATTAAAAATACATTTTTCACTTTTTCTTTCCTCCTACTGTATATCTTCTTAATAATGGAATTTGCTCTTCTAAAACTTCAATCACACGGTCAATATCTTCAAGTTTTGTATCATGTGCAAATGAGAAACGAATAGCGCTATCTAAAGCAGCACCTTTGATTCCTAATGCCGCAAGGACATCACCATGACCTTTTTTATGACTTGAACATGCTGAACCTGATGAAACATAAATTCCGTATTGTTCTAAAGTGTGTAATAAAACTTCTGCTCTTACATCTTCAAAACCAATATTTAAAATATATGATACAGCTTCTTCGATACTTGGGCCATTAATCCATGTATTTGGAATATTTTCAAGTATGCCTTCTGCTAAACGTTTTTTGCACGCCATCATAGATTCATAAATTTCTTTTTGATGTGCTGTAACATACTTACAAGCAGCAAGTGTTCCTGCAATACCTGGTGTATTTTCTGTTCCAGAGCGCACATTTTTTTGTTGTCCGCCACCTAATAATAAACTTTGCATACGTACAGCTTTATTTTTATATAAAAGACCTACACCACGTGGTCCATAGAACTTATGGGCACTAATTGATAAGAAATCAATTTTACTACGTTTGACTTGAATTGGTAATTTACCAAAAGATTGTACCGCATCCACATGGAATAATGTGTCTTTATTTTGTAATTTAACGAGTTTCCCAATTTCCTCAATAGGTTGAATTGTTCCTACTTCATTATTAACATGCATCACACTTACTAAGATTGTTTGATCATCTATAAGGCTTTTTAATTCTTCTAAATTAATATATCCTTTGTCATCTACACCAACATGACAAACTTCGAAGCCTTGGCTTTCAAGATATTTAAACACTTCCCCTACTGAAGGATGTTCAATAGGTGTTGTGATAATCTTATTACCTCTACGTTTGTAAGCCATTGCTGCACCTACAATGGCTGTATTATTACTTTCAGTTCCTCCAGATGTGTAAATAATCTCTTCTGGTAATGCGCCTATTTGCATAGCAAAGAATTTACTTGCTTCTTTAATAATAGTTTCTGCTTCCATGCCTTTTTTATGCAAAGAAGAAGGATTCCCATAGTTATGCATCATTGTATCTTTAACTGCTTCTACCACACATTCAAGTGGTCGAGTTGTTGCAGCATTATCTAAGTATATTTCTGTTTCCATATGCCACTCTCCGTCCTATTATTCTTTTCTATATTATTTACTCATAAAAAATGAGAGGAATACTCCCCTCATTTTTATCTATTCATGACATTATAAATAGTAATACACGCGTTTTTTCAAAGGGCTTTACAATATAGTCTTTTGCACCTTTTTTGATACATTCAACTATTTTAGAATGTTGACCCATTGCTGAGCACATGATGATTTTTGAATTGGGGCTTACTTCTAATATTTTTTCAATAGCCTGGATGCCGTCCATCTCTGGCATAGTGATATCTAGCGTTACAATATCCGGCTGTAAAAGCTCTGCCATCTCTATTGCTTGAAGCCCATTCCCGGCTTCACCAACTA
>CALGWE010000675.1:0-4169 GCA_937935915.1 uncultured Clostridia bacterium | reverse complement strand
ACAGAAAATGTAGCATAAAGGAGCAGATAAGGTGAAAAAGAGAATACAAGCTTTATTAAGTAAAATGAAAGCATTAAATTTAGATGCTATGCTTATTGGAAGCAAAGCAAATCGTATGTATTTAAGTGGTTTTACAGGATCTAGTGCATTACTTTATATTTCAGAGAAACGTCAAGTTATTATTACAGACTTTCGTTATATGGAGCAAGTTGGCATACAATGTAAACATTTTGAAAGCTTAAATCAAGGTACCCTAGGACTAATTGGATCAGCGCTTAAATTAGCACAAGAAGAGGGTGCTAAACGTATTGGTTTTGAAAGTGAGCACACAGTATATAACACATACTTAGAACTTACTAGAAATCAAGCATTTGAATTTGTACCAACTCATAAACTTGTAGAAGAAGCAAGACAAATAAAAGATGCAGATGAACTTGCTAAATTAACAAAAGCAGAGCATATTGGTGATTTAGCATTTGAAGGCGTTATTTCATACATTGAAGCACACTGGAGAGAAGGAATTACAGAAACAGACATTGCTTTAGAAATTGAGCGTATTATGCGTAAAAATGGTGCTTCGGGTACATCATTTGATTCAATTGTAGCAGCTGGAGCCAAATCATCTCTGCCACATGCCGTGCCAGGTAATGAAACGCTTAAAGAAGGCGACTTCTTAGTGATGGACTTTGGATGTATTTATGAAGGGTATTGCTCAGATATGACACGTACAATTGTAATTGGTGAACCTACTGCTAAACATCTTGAAATTTACAATACAGTATTAAAAGCACAACTTGCAGCACTTGATGCGATTAAACCAGGTATTTCAGGTTCAGCTGTAGATAAAGTTGCAAGAGATATTATTACTGAAGCAGGGTATGGTGAGCTCTTTGGGCATGGACTTGGGCATTCAGTAGGGATAGACATTCATGAAAATCCAAGATTTTCGCCAGCAGAAAAAACAATTATTGAGCCAGGAATGGTGCTAACTGTAGAACCAGGAATTTATGTGCCAGGCTTTGGGGGCGTTAGAATTGAGGATTTGGTAATTGTGACAGAAAATGGTATTTTAAACGTGACAAATTCGCCAAAAGACCTTATAATTATTAAGTAAGCGTAAAAAAATCGTTGAAAATTATAACAATGTAGTTTACACTATATGTGAAAAGAATATTAGGAGGAAATGTAATGATTTCAGCAGGTGATTTTAGAAATGGTATTACTTTCGAAATGGAAGGTAATATTTATCAAATTATTGAATTCCAACATGTAAAACCAGGTAAAGGTGCGGCTTTCGTACGTTGTAAAATTAAAAATATCAAAACAGGTGGGGTAGTAGAAAAAACTTTCCGTCCAACTGAAAAAATGCCAAAAGCTCATATCGAACGTAAAGATATGCAATATTTATATTCAGATGGTGAATTATTCCACTTCATGGATGTTAATACTTACGATCAAATCGCAGTTAACGCTGACACAGTTGGCGATAGCTTAAAATTCGTTAGAGAAAACGAAATGGTTAAAATTGCTTCTCACCAAGGTAGCGTATTTGCAATTGAACCACCACTTTCAGTAGAACTTGAAATCACTGAAACAGAACCAGGTATCAAAGGTGATACAGCACAAGGTGCTACAAAACCAGCAATCGTTGAAACAGGTGCTAGAGTAATGGTTCCATTATTCATCAACCAAGGTGAAAAAATCCGTATCGATACACGTACAGGTGAATACACAGGTAGAGCATAATATAGAAAAGCAGCAGGTACTTACTTGCTGCTTTTTTTGTACTGAAATGTAAAAGTCTTACTTATAATACTTTTATATGAAGTAAACTAAGTGAAGCGCATATTACATTTAAGGAGTGTGAATATGGAGAGTAGGTATAGAAGTGATAAAGAACGTATAGAACTATGGATGAGTTTAAGCTTATTGTTATATATAACTATTGAGTGTATTAGTGCGACTTCTTTAAAGACATGTTTTAGTTATTTACTTACACATATGGATGTCTTTTTAATGAATTATTTAATTGTACTAGTAGTGACAGCACCATGTTTATTGTTTATTAAAATGTTATTTGTTTTTACAGTATTAAGTATTACATTGATTGCTTTAACATATGCAAATCGCGTAATGCTCGTAATTCGTGGTTTACCACTTAGATGGGCAGATTTCTTTATATTAAAGGATGGTTTAACCATTGCTAATAAATATGTGTCATTACCATTAGTCGGACTTATTTTATTATTGCTTGTAGGTGCAGTTATATTTTTAACAAAGACTTATAAAGTAAGACATGAGCTTTATCGTCCTAAAGTAATATTTGTTTTTGTTGTCATTATGACACTATTAAATACAGTGGCCATTACACAAGTGGGGAAGGCCGACGTTATTGCAGAGAATATTGATGAGTTATGGGCTGAGACAACGGAAGAAGTCCAAGTAAGTGCAGAGCACGGGACTTTGGAAGAGATTAAAGAGAAGGTTGAAAGATTGAAGGCAATGCAGCAAAAGGTAACACTTATAGGACGAATGACAGCTAATATACAAAAGGGTTCAGAAGATGTAACAAAGGAATATGAAGAAGAAGGATTTTTATATAGCTTCCTTGCTTCATATGAGAGTCAAATTGCTTATGAACCGGAAGAATATAGCTTAGAAAGCTTAAAAGCTATTGGGGCACAACTTGATAGACAAACATCTCATCAGACGATAGATGAAAAGACAGTAAAACCTAATATTATTTTCTTACAAGTGGAATCTTTTATTGATCCTTATAGTTTAAAGGGTGTAAGCTATGACAAAGATCCGGTGCCTTATATGCGACCTTATATGGTAGGCAAAACAGGTGGTACACTTAAAATGCCAGATATTAATACGGTAAGAACAGAGTTTGAGATATTAACGGGGATACGTATTTCAGATTTGTTTCCAGCAGAGGTACCTTATACAAGTAGTAAGTTAGATGGAAGAGCTTTAGAATCTGCCCCACAGCTTTTAAGAAGTATAGGGTATCATACAACAGCTATGCATAATAATAATAGTACTTTTTATAAGCGTAGTGAAAATTATAATAAGCTAGGTTTTGATAAGTTTATTCCATTAGAGGGGATGAAGGGAGTAACTTATGCTGAGGATTGGCCTAAGGATGAGATTTTCTTGCCATATATTGAAAAGACTTTTGAAGAAAGTACAGCACCTCATTTTATATTTGCAGTAACCGTAGGGACACATTCAAGCTACCACTATGATTATATTTCTAAACTTAAAGAAGTAAAGGTAAGTAGTCAAATGCAACTTGACGAGGATCAAAATCTTTCACCGGTGGTGAATGAGGCAGCTATTCATCAAGTACAAGATTATGTAGATCGTTTACATGAAACGGATAAAATGATTGGTAAGCTTATAAAGTTTGTAGAAAAGAATAAAGCGCCTACAATACTTGTGGTGTACGGTGATCATATTCCAACAATGGATGTTATTACAATGGATGCCTCTTATCCACGTTATGAAGTTCCTTACTTTGTTGTGAGCAATCAACATGTCCCAGAAGGCCTTGTTTCAAAAAATACGGTAAGACCTGCTTATACGTTATATCCTAGTTTATTTGAAGCCTATGGTTTACCAGAAGGTATTATAGGAAGTGCACAGAAGTGCTTTAAAGATCAGGTAGACTATAATGAAAAGCTAAATTTAATAGGTTATGATCTGGTATTAGGAAAAGGCTATTTAACAAATGAGAATACGTTATATAAACCTACGGAGCTGGTGGTACAGGGAGTAGATGACGTAAATGAAAAATAATATAAAAGCATTTTTATGGAGATCTCTTAATAGAGGTCGGCATAAAAATGCTTTTTTTGTTCTAGCTAGTCCTGAAAGTGCATATATTAAAATAACGCAAGGATACAAAGGAGGAAAAGGTATGGAGAGCAAACGATTTATTACAAAACTACCAAGCCCTTTGAAAGAAATGCTATATGCACTCACCCCTGAAGTGTTTAGTGCCTTACAAGAAATAAGGTTAAGAATAGGACAGCCTGTTATTTTACATATAGGCGGGGAGCAGTATGGATTAAATGAAAAGGGAAAAGTAAGTGTTAGCGAAAGTTATCATGTAAAGAGGGAAAATATAGAGCATATTTTGAAGAGTATTAGTGAGTTTTCGT
>CALGWE010000674.1:0-4168 GCA_937935915.1 uncultured Clostridia bacterium | reverse complement strand
TATAATGCTTTCCAGCCTTTTTCTTTAATATTTTTACCTTTTGCAATAAAACTTTCTCCTGCCACTTCTACAGTCACATTCATTTGTGTATATTCAGCTGGGCGCATTAAAACACTTAAGAAGCGTTTGACAACAAGGTCATAAATTTTACGTTCCTCATTGCCAAGGCGTGTCAGCTGTGCACTTTCTTCTGTTGGGATAATGGCATGGTGATCTGAAACCTTACTATTATCTACGAAGTTTTTACTTACCTTAAATCCTTTGTTAATCACTTCACTGGCAAAGGTGCGATATGGCCCAATAGCTACTGCTTTTAAACGTTCTTTTAAAGTTGGTACAATATCTTCTGAAATATATCTTGAATCCGTTCTTGGATAAGTTAACACTTTATAATTTTCATATAAGCGCTGCATAATAGATAAAGTTTGCTTTGGACTAAATCCAAATAGCTTATTGGCGTCTCTTTGCAATTCTGTTAAATCATAAAGCCCCGGTGCATATTGCTTTTTATCACTTTGTGAAAGTTCTGAAACAACTGCTTCACCTTTTTCTATATTTTGAATTAACAAATCTACTTTAGCCTCATCCTTTAACACTTTTTGATTTTTTGTTTTATAACTAAGTGTAAAGACTTTACCTTCTTCATTCATAGCTTTGGCACTAATTGTAAAGTAAGGTTGTGGCACAAAGCTTTTAATCGCTTCTTCACGGCCTACAATCATAGCAAGTGTAGCGGATTGTACACGTCCTGCATCTGTTGCAATAATAATGTCTGTGATATCCTTCCTTTGAAGTTGTGTTTTTACTACTTGATATTGTTTACCTGTTCCTTTTAAAACTGTTAACTTCATTTTAGGTGGTAACATTGGTAATGTTTCCATAGACCAAGTTTTATATTGCTCACCATAAGCTTCTGGATCTGCAAGGCCTACTAAATGTCCCATTGCCCAAGTAACAACATACTTATCCCCTTCTATAAAGCTTCCATTTTGTTTATGACATTTTAAAACGCGGGCAATATCTTTCCCTACACTAGGTTTCTCTGCTAGTACTAATGTTTTTCCCATGTATGTTTCTCTTATAAGACCTAGAACCTAACTGATTAATAGCATCTAGGATAATTTATACTGCCTATTATAACATTGTTTCAATATTTCATTACTGCTCACTTACGCAAAGAAATCCTAGGTATAACTACCTAGGATTTCTGATTTGCTCTTAATATTCTATTTTAAAGAAACATTTGTAAAGTTAAGTTCACCACTACCTTCAAGCTGGCAACCAAATGTATAACTTGCACCTTTTGCAAGTCCTGCTTGCCATGTAGGTCCTGTAACAGTATAGGTGTTTCCTGACTGACTTACAATTGTTGCATTCCAAACAGAGCTAATTGGACGAGATGTTGTGAATGTTACTGTCCAGTTATTTAAATCACTGTTTGTTGTATTGGTAACTGTAATATCTGCTACTGCGCCACTACCCCAATCTGAAGTAATTTTACCTGTTATGATATTACCGCTTAGTTGAGGTGTATCAGGTTTTGTTTCTGGCTCTGTTGGTTTTGTAGTACCATCACAAGGTTCGAATGCCCATGTTTGGTTAGCTGCACCATAGTAACCATATTGAATAACATTTGAGCCATCTGTTGTCCCTTTATTTTCAACATCTAACCCTCTAACATCTGTTGAACATCTTGTGACAATACCATAAACTTCTGATTGTGCAGTAGGTACAATCTTGAATTCTTGTGCTGGCATACCATTTGCTGTATAAGTTTGAATGTTTGTCTTATCTTCATCTTTACCATAAACAACATCAAGTGTATAGCCTTGACCATTCTTTAATGTTACATAGCCCTCTTTGGTATTTGTTAAATACCATTTTTGACCTGCAACACCTGTACCTGTTCCGATTTCTACATTAACCCCATTGCCACCTTTATTACCTGTTACTTGAAGATATTTTTGTGAACCTACACCTTTAATATAATACCAACCCTCTTTTAAAGTGACATATTTATCATTTACTACTGGTTTGTCTTCTGTTGGAGGTGTTGTTGTTCCTGCCATGCCACTTGTGAAACCTGCTTCTTCTAACATTTGAAGGTTGTTCCATAAACTTGGACTCCAAACGCTCCAATCATGGCCTCTACCTGGTAAAATCCAGTATGTATGATTGATTTGTCTAGATTGACAGAAGTTATGTACGTTGTCACCAAATTGTTTTAATGAGTCTGTGCTACCACAAGAAATGAATAAAAGCTTTAAATCACTTTTTGCTTTTGCACCATTGTCTGGGAATAATACATTTGTACTTTTTGTATTAGGTGCTGCTGAATAACCACCTATGTAAGCAAATGTATCAAGGTTTGTAAAACCAATATTATAAGTTTGTCCACCACCCATTGAAAGCCCTGAAAGTGCTCTATGTTCACGGTCTGTGTATACTGAGTAATTCTTTTCTACATAAGGAATTAAAGAACCAATTAAATCTTTTGTGAAGTTTTCCCAACCATCATTTATGCCTGCTCCTGTGGCATTACCATTTGGGAATACAATGATACATGGTTTCACTTTACCTTCTGCAATTAAGTTGTCTGCAATAGCAGCTGGTTTCCCATTATTTGGCCATTCACTTTCATTTCCACCAATACCATGTAATAAGTAAAGCACACTATATTTTTGATTATTAGAATAGCCAGCTGGTAAATAAATTTTTGCTTTACGTGTACTTCTTGTTGCTGATGAATAATATGAAATTTCCTTAATGATACCATGTGGTACATTTTTCACACTATCATATCCTGCTGGTGGCACTACTGGTGTCATCGCAGCAAAAGCTTCTTGTGATAATGTGAAACACATAATGAGTGCAAATAAACATGTCCCAATTATACTAAATATTGATTTTCTAATACTCTTTACCATATTCTTTCCTCCCCAATTACTTATTTAATTTTGCCTTAATTACTTGATTTACTCCTATACGCCTTTGCATTTCCCCCCCTTTATCTACACATTTTAAACCTCACACCTAGGATAATGACTCATCCTAAGCTATATTTATATATTATATAAGCAATTTTCAATAAACTCTTGTACATTTTTAACATAAGTCCATATTATTTTAGACTTACATAAAGGAGGTACGTTGCCGTGAGTGTCGTAGATTTAAATACATCTGAATCTAAAGATCTTCAACGTTTAGAACAAATTATGACCTATATTAGTTTACATTATCATGAAAAAATCACTCTCTCTGATATTAGTCAAACGGTTTATATTACCCCTCAACACCTTTGTCGTTTCTTTAAAAATATGACGACTATGCGTTTGATGACTTATATCAATCACTACAGACTTCAGCAAGCACGTTATCTCTTAGTAAATACCAGACTCAACATTACGGATATTGCCCTTATGTGTGGATTTGATAATATAAGTTACTTTAATCGTGTCTTCAAAAATTATTTTCACTGCACCCCTAGTAGCTTACGTACACCTTCTATACCTTTCAATAAAAAAGCTGAAATAAGATGATTTGTCTCATCCTATTTCAGCTTTTTGCACTAAATGTTATTAATCTAAATAACTCTTTATAATTTCTTCTGGTGTTTTAGTATTTCTTATGTATTCTCTTTGATAAATCTTCTTCCTATTTTTCCTACTCTTTTTATCTGCTCTAATAAGGTATTCATCTAACTCATTATAGTATTCAATGCACTTTTTAAGATAATCATATAAAATATCTCGTCCATCTTCTACAGATTCTATATCATAGTTTTCACACTTATTATCTTGTTCGTATTTTTCTAATGCTTCTTTTGCAATCTCATTCTTTCCAAGATCTAAAAGTGCTACAATATACTCACTATACTTATCATGATAACTTTGATAAATCTCTACATCTTTAACTGCTTCAATCTCTGAAAGCTTACTATTAATATTTCCAAGAATCTTTTCACAGTCTTTTAATTCCTGTAGTACTTTGTTTGCAAGTTCCTTATAATTTTCAAAATGCTTCTTTGCTAAATACTTATCTGTTTCTCTTACCTGACCTACAAGATTGATAATCTGATCACCTAGTTCATTTTGCATGATATTGAGTATTTCAAAATGTTGTACTTGAACTTTAGCAATGCCTTGCTGCTCGCTTTTTTGATTTTGCC
>CALGWE010000673.1:0-1484 GCA_937935915.1 uncultured Clostridia bacterium | reverse complement strand
CAATACCTCTTGCACTACCTGTGATAATTGCTACTTGATCTTTTAACATTATTCTTCTCCTAACGCTTCCATAGTTTTTTCGAAAGATGCCATATCCTCAATATTGAAAATACGTACCTCTTTATTAATTTTCTTTACTAACTTGCTTAGAACACATTTAGGGCCAACTTCTACAAATGTATCAAATCCTTGATCTATTAAGTTTAAAATACTTTCTCTAAATCTTACACCATTTGTAATTTGAAGTGGAATATTTTGAAGTACTTCTTTTTCATCCATTTCTTCAGCTGTCACATTACTAATAATAGGTAACTGTGTTTTATTAAATGTTAATAGTTTAGCTTCTTCATAAAGTTTATCTGCTGCATTTTTCATAAGTGGACTATGGAATGCACCACTTACTTTAAGTGTAACGACTCTTCTTGCGCCTGCCTCTTTAAAATAAGGCTCAGCTACTTCTAATGCCTTATTTGTACCTGCTACAGTTACTTGACCTGGGCAGTTATCATTAGCTACACCTATCACTTCGCCCACTTCTTCTCTGACCTTATCACAAATCTCTTTTACAGTATCAATGTCTAGCATTGTAACTGCTACCATTCCACCTGGATTTTGCTTAGCACATTCTTCCATGAAACGGCCTCTTTTTTCTACTAATTTCAAAGTATCTTCGAAACTTAATGTGCCACTTGCTGCAATTGCATCATATTCTCCAAGGCTGAACCCTAACACTGCATCTGCTTTAATCCCTTTTGTTTCAAAAGCTTTAAAAGCACCATAGTTTGTTGTAAATAAAGCAAGCTGTGTATAACGTGTTTGATTAATCACTTCATTTTTATCTTCAAAGCAAACTTCTTTTAAATCCCAATCTACTAATTCATTAGCTTCATTAAATATAGCCTTTACTTCTTCAAAATGATCATATAATTCCTTGCCCATTCCTGCATATTGAGCGCCCTGACCAGGAAATAATAGCGCTAATTTCATTTTCCCCACCCTCTACTCTCTTTTGTCTTTACTTCCAAACGGCACTAAGGTGCTGTTTTTATATTTTTTATCCTTTGGTGATAAAAAGAGGTAGCAACTTTATTTTTTTCTTTGCCACCCCCTTTAGTCTAATTATTGTTTACTTGTAATATAGTCAATTGCATCTTTTACTGTCTCAATTTTTTCTAAATCTTCATTTTCAATTGTTACATCAAATTCTTCTTCAATTCCCATAACAACTTCAAATAAATCAAGTGAATCTGCTCCTAAATCTCCACGGAAACTTGCTTCCATTGTTACTTCACTTGCTTCAACACCTAATTTATCCACAATAATATCTTGTAATTTTTCAAACATTTCTCTTCCTCCAGTATGTTATTTTTTGAACACTTTGTTATTCAAAGTATCAATTACTCAAAGTATAGCGTTGCACTAATTAATTGTCAATATTTTTTATCGTATTTTTTATTTTCTATATAGTTATTTTTTTACTTATG
>CALGWE010000672.1:0-16658 GCA_937935915.1 uncultured Clostridia bacterium | reverse complement strand
AGAAAAATGCCTGACAATGGATGTTCAAACAGGCTCTAATATTGGCTGCGGAATGAATGGTAACTCATGTCTGGAAAAGATATGCAGATATAATCGTGTTATTCTGAAGGTCATGAACAGTAACATAATCGTGAATAGTGATTGACACAGAATGTGAAATCCGATATAAAGAAATCAAATAATAAGAAAATCAATAGAGACCAAAGATAAAAAGAAAAATGGAGGAATGAATCATGAGAGAATTTAAGTATGTTGTAACAGACCCGGAAGGAATCCACGCACGTCCAGCAGGAGAGCTTGTAAAGGCTGCTAAGGAATTTAGCAGTAAGATTACAATTACTAAGGATGGCCAAAAAATCGTGCTGACACTTGGTAAAACAGAAGCACTTGTTAATAATGTAAAACAAACACTTACTAAAGCCCCAACTACTCTTCAAAATACAACAATGGTTCCTTTACGTTTTGTAAGCGAACAATTAAATTGTGCTGTAGATTGGGATAACAATGCAAAACTTATTAGTATCACTTCAAAAAATAGTTCTAATGCTGATCAAAAAACTGAACTCCCTATAGCAACTTTAAAAATTAAAGATTATTGCACAGTTACATTAGAACTTTATCCTAAAATGGCACCAAACACAGTGAATAATTTTATCGCTCTTGCTAATAGTGGTTTCTATGATGGTCTTACTTTCCACCGCATTATCTCTGACTTTATGATTCAAGGCGGTGATCCAAACGGTACTGGTACAGGTGGTCCTGGTTATAGTATCGCTGGCGAATTTGCTATCAATGGCTTTGAGCAAAATACACTATCTCACGAAGTAGGTGTCATCTCTATGGCTAGAACTTCTGCACCAAACAGTGCAGGTAGTCAATTCTTCATCGTTTCAGGAGAGGCAACTTACCTTGATGGTCAATATGCTGCATTTGGTAAAGTAACTTCAGGCCTCGATATCATTGACAAAGTTCAAAACGTGCCAACTGGCCCTTATGACAAACCAAACACACCAGTCGTTATCGAAAGCCTCCGCGTAAACACCCAAGGTATCACCTACCCACAACCAACAAAAATCACTCAATAACTCATACATACAAAAATTCCACAATAACTCATATAAAAAAGTGGCTACCGCAAAACAAAATTGTCATTTTGCGATAGCCACTTTTTTATGTATATATGTATGTCTCTATCTATTTATTTATCTACTTATCTATAAATATAACTATAAGTAAGCCAAATGCTACACTTGCTTTCAAGATAATTAAATTAACTTTTTTCGTCTTCCCCAAGGTATCCAAATACCAAGCTGAGGTAGGGGGGATTGAGAGGATGCCTGTGGATAAAAGTGCTCTTAAGGCGACTGTTTGAGCGAACGCAGTGAGTGAGTTTCGCCTGTTGCTTTTATTATATTGGCTTAGCCTATCACAAATTGTGTAAGGAGCAGCATCTCACTCCCCCCTACCTCTGCGGGCCTATTTGCGATACCTTACTTTACTCAGCTGTTCTTCTATTGAGGGGGTCTTTACTTTCTGATTGTGGCACGGAATTATTTTGTCCCTGAGTTGTTTGACCTGATTCTGTTTTAGCTGCTAATGGGTCTTGTTCTGGTGTGGCAATTGCCTGAGCTGCTTCAGCTTTAGCTTTTAGCTCTGCTTCTTTTTGTGCTTTTATTGCTTTGTTAAGTTTAACAAGTACTTCAACCATCTCTCCTTTAGTCATAGCTTTATTTGGTGAGATATCTTCTCCACTTAATTCCATAAGTCCTGCTTGTACTGCATAAACTAATGCAGCTTCATAACTGGTATCTTCTATATCGCCTATTTGTACGTTATCATGACTAGTTATTAATTTACCTTCTGTAATTTCATAAATCATCTGTGCTACTTCTGCTTTTGTTAGCGTATCTCCTAATTGCTTATTTGCAAGGTTCTTCAATGATTTTATTTGTAATTTAGAAGCTACTGAAGCTACAGCTGGATAGTCTTTTGTATTTAAATTTTTAAAGTAAAGTTCTACAGTTGAACGACCTAATTTCATAGTCTCCATTTCATTAAGCAGTAATATATTATCCATCATTTTAAGTGCTTCCTCAAACTTAATATTACTGTTTGGATAGAAGCTACCATCTTTAGATGCTTCTAAAACACCTAAGCTTACTGCCTCATTAATTGCATCTCTTATACCTTCTTTTTCATCAATATCATTATAAGTTACTACGCCACTATTTTGTAAGCTTACAGTTGTCACAAGGTCATTGATATTAATGCCCATTTGCGCCATAAGTTCTGGTGAGGCAATCAACTGACTCACTTGCTCATCTGTAAACATCGCCTGTGTAGCTACTTTCATATCCTCTACCTTTACACTATAACCCAATGAAGTATATGGTATCTTTTGTTTAAATCGCTCTAAGATTTGTGCCTTTTGTTCCTCACTAAGTGTTGGTATGACTTCCTCTACCTTCATACCTGAATTAGCAATCATCACCCCAGTAGTAGAAACTTTAGTTGCTACATGTGTAACCGTACTAAAGTTTCCTAAATCACGTTTTGTATTATAACGTCCTGTCGAACTATTGGCGCTATTATTCTTTTCTAATCTATGCTTCTCTTCTTCCGCTTTTTTATCTTCTTCCGTACCACGTGTAATATTAATGTGATAATAACGTTTCTTAGTATTTTCAGCTGTTACTGTAATTGTAATAAAATTGCCTCCTAATGATAATGGAGTTACAGTTGTTTCATATACCTTTGCATTGCTATCTTCAGTTTTAGCCAAAATAGTCATCTCATCTATATCTTTATCCACTTGTAAACTATACTCCGTATTTTCTTTTGTAAAACTAGGTTCTAATTCCCCATTACTTACCTGTAATAATTCTAAGTAATTATTATCACTTCCTACTAATTCCTCTTCACTTGCATTCCTTAAAATATGTATTTCAAAAGGTGCAGCATTTTCACGTTCTATGTTCAAATTAGTCCAGTTATCTGTATTACCATTTACACCTTTTCGATTAAGTGTAACTTCCATCTCCTTAAGGTCTGTCACATTAAACCATTGTCCTTCTACGCCACCTTCCCATTCTGCAAGTCTATAAGATATTTTTACTCTTTTCGTAGTTGGCTCTATTGTATAAGCTACGAAGGTTGGAATATACCATTCAAAGGATCTAATCTCCTGAAGTGGCAATCCTGTATCTGCATCTACTGCTTTAAAGTAAACAACATGTTGTACTTCTCCCTGAGGTATCCCTCCTGGTATACGTGTTCCAACCTCTGGTAATTCCCATTCTTCATCTTGAGATGTATTTATTATTTCCTGAACCTCATCTGTTTTGTCTATCATATCTGCTTCTGCATGAATAATATTTCCACTTAAGGCAATTCCCACACAGAGTGTTAATGCACTTATTTTCCTAAGTTTTTTCATTTTACCAGCTCCTCTAACCTTATGCCTATCCTATTTTACTGCTTAATCTTATGCTCTCTATTCATCTTATCATATCTCCAGTTTTAAAAAACGTTTTTGTGTGAATTTGTATATTTTTTTGTACTGAATTGTTATTTTTTTATGCAAAAATAGGTGAGGCAAAATAATTTTTGCCTCACCTATTTTCTAAAACTATTTAAGATATTTACTTAATTCACCTGTATAGCAAAGTGATAAACGGTGTAACGCTCTTGTACATGCAATATAAAGTAATTGCTGATCTTCTTTTTCATAATAATTTTCTTCATTAACTTCATATACGATTACAGCATCATACTCTAAACCTTTTGCCATATAAACTGGCATAATGAGTACACCTTTTTCAAATCCATCTTCCTCTGGATTAAGTTTACGCAGCTCAATTTTCTTAGCAAGCTTACTATAGACATGATTTACTTCTTTTTGTGACTTACAAATAATAGCAATTGTTTCATAACCATCTTGCTCATATTCTTTGACTTTATCTTCAATCCAATCAAACATTTGTCCCATGTTTTCTTGCTCTGCCACAATTGGTACTTCATCGTGACGTTCAAAAGCAATACTCATATTTTGTGTATCACGTAATTTCTTTGTGAATTGACTGATTTCATAAGATGAACGATAGCTTTTGTTTAAGCTTAATTTAAGTGCTTT
Source organism: uncultured Clostridia bacterium (assembly GCA_937935915.1). Classification (GTDB taxonomy): domain Bacteria; phylum Bacillota; class Clostridia; order Lachnospirales; family Cellulosilyticaceae; genus Cellulosilyticum. The sequence goes on along the minus strand of CALGWE010000672.1, from coordinate 12,526 downwards.
CTTAGGTTCTAAAATACGAATCACTTCATCATATAAATCTTCTGTTTCTGACTTCTCTATAGTTTGACCAATATCTCCAAGCACTGTGTATTGGGCATTTTTGAAGATTTCACCTAATATCTTGTATTGTAATGGATAGTAATCTTGGGCTTCATCTATGAGTAACTGTCTAATTTGTGGATAGTGATGTTGATCTTCTATTCTAAGTTTTAAGTATAAAAGTGCCATACCATCTTCGTAATTCGCTAAGTCAGGACGTAAGCTTTTAGCTGTGAAGCTACGGATATTCTCCATATTCTTAGGCATATTTAATCCCTGCTAATAAAGATTTGATAGAAGAGTTAAATAAAAGTAAGGTATCATATAATTTAAATACATTTACTTTTGTAAAGCTACGCATTGCTTCTAATGTCTCTTGGCGGTAATTACTGAGTGTATTATTAAGCTGTTCCTCTTCTTTATAATCATAACCGCCTTTTTTACGAAGCTCATTCATCATTTCTTTGCGTTTTGCTTTTTCAAGCTCATTTAACTTTTTCATTAAACCATGTTCGATACGTCCAAGACGTTTACCAATAGCCATTTGAATTGGATTATCTAAGAAATTTTTACGTAGGTCTTCACCTTTTGCAATAAGCTCTCCTGCGTATTTTACATCCCTAAATGTAAGTAATTCATTTTCATAAGCCTCTACTAATCTATCTAATAAACTAATAAATGTGCTTGATCCCTTGAAGCTAATGTTCTCACGAATATGATGACGGTTTTTATGTGTAATCATAAATTCTAACTGACTGCTTCTAGAGCGTAATCTCATACTATTCTTAAAGTACATATCGAAGAAATCTTCCATTGTACTATAGCACACATTATTTTCACCAAGCTCTGGTAATACAGTAGACACATATTCTCCAAATAAGTGGTTAGGCGAAATAATCATTACATTTTCACTGGTTAATCCTTCATTCATGCGTTCATAAAGTAAGAAGGCAATACGATGCATGGCAATAGAAGTTTTCCCACTACCTGCTACCCCTTGTACAATAAGTAAGTCATTATCCACATCCCTAATAATGAGGTCTTGCTCTTTTTGAATTGTTTCAACGATGTTTTTCATATGACTAGAAGCATTGTTTCCTAATGCTTGTTGTAACATTTCATCTGTGATGGTCAGCGCGCAGTCGAAGAAATATTTTAACTCCCCTTTTTCAATCTCATACTGACGTTTTAAGCTTACTTCCCCATTGATCTCACCACAAGGTGCTTTGTAGCTTGCTGGTCCTAATTCACTACGGTAAAACATACTAGCAATAGGCGCTCTCCAGTCATAAACCATTACTTCATAAGTATCATCATTCATAACGTTTTGATAACCAATATAAACTTTCTCTGTATCTTCATCTTCTTCTGTAAAATCAAAACGCCCAAAATAAGGTTTATCTAAAATTCTTTTATATTTTTCAACTTTACCAAGTTTATGTTCATAATGAGATGTTTCAATACGTTCCATTGTGTGATATTGGCTAAGCTCAATATTTCTATCGTAATCATCTACAGCAGGCATTCCCCCCTCGAACATTTCTTTACGAAGGGCTACTAAATTTTCCTTTTGCTCAGCTGCTGCTTTGCCACCAATCTGGATTTGCTCATTTAAAAAGTGTGTTACAGTCTTTAAGTACTGCTGCTCTTGTTCTAGTTGTTTATTATAATCGCTCATTTATTTTCCTCCATTAAAGTCCCTTAAAGGCTATCTTATTATAATAGCATGAGGTACTTTTTTAGGCTAGGACTATCGCCTAAATTCATTTTTCTTAAAGCTAGGCCTATGCCCCGTATAAATATTTTCTATGTCTTGTGCTAAAATCTTATATCCTATTCTTATATTATCACAAGTTAATCACAGTTTTATAAATTTCATATTAACTTATCCACAGCACAGGCCATAATTCACAGAATATTTGTTAATAGTTTTAAATTTTATTCGCTTTTCCACCATTTTAATGCCATATTAAAAGACGATACCTCATTCAAGATATCGCCCTTATAAAATACGTATTCTATTAATACTTTTGAATTAATCCATCAATTTTTTCAAATGCCTTATCCATATACTTCTCTGGTTCTTCTTCATATTGAACAACGCCTTCTACTAAAATTTTCTCAAAATGTGCAATGCCTAAACCTTTAAATAAATCCTTACAATAATTTACGCCATGATTTACCTTCCATTCTATAAAGAAAGGAAAATCTCCACCTGATGTTTGTAAATAAACCATGGTACGCTCTTTATCATTTAGAAGAGGCTCTGGCATTTTTTTCTCATCTTTGAAATTAATAACCTTACCACCTAAACAAACACAGTCAATATACATCTTAAGTCTTGCAGGGAATGTTAAATCCCACATAGGTGTAGCAATAACATACATATCAGCTTTAATAAATTGATCCCCAAGCTCATCTATTCTATCTACTGCTTTCTTATCTTCACTACTTAACTTATCATAAGCTTCTCCAGTTACTAATTTCAGCTCATCACCTAAATAAATAGGCCAAACTTCTGGGATATGACTCTGATATAAATTAAGTTCTTCTAGTTGATACTCTGGATGTCTTTTTAAAAAATTCGTCACAAAATAACGTCCTAGCTTCTTACTAATAGAATCATCTTCTTTAGAAGGACTAGCTGTAATATATAAAAGTGTCTTCATAAGGATGCCTCTTTCTTGCATTTTCTCCTTATTATCTACAGACACATTACTTTTTATGCTTATTTTATAAATTTATTTCTTCATTTTATGTATAGCCTCTTCCACTGAAATACACTCAGCATATCGCCCCTGCCACATATGTTCATTGTGATACTTATAACTTTGTGCTCCAGTCATAAAAGCATTATCTACTGTAGTATTTGCAAAAGCTGGTACAATCATCTTAAAGCCATGTTCAAAGCCACATTTAATCGTAGCATCCATACAATAATCCGTTTGAAGCCCTACCACAATAATCTCTTTTTCATTCTTATCCTTTAAATATTCTAAAAGGCCAGTATCTCTAAAAGCACTATTTACATACTTATCAAATATTTGCTCTCCATTCTTGGGTGCAAATGCCTCATAAATCTCAAATCCTGCATTTCCTACAGTTAATTCTTCTCCTACACCATCATCATGACGTACATAAACGACTTCTATCTCATTTTTTCTAGCTTCACTAATTAAAGTCTTCACATTGCTTACAAACTGATCAAATGCATATAACTTTTCATTCACAATTAACTTCTGGGTGTCTACTACTAATAAAATCATTAAATCTCCTCCAAGTAACTATCTGCTTCTATGTATTGCCCCTTATAAGGCGTATTTCAAATATATTATACACCTATATGCCTAACCTTTTTGATTTCTTCATGACTATACTATATTATTAATACACAAAGATATTTTATAAACTACATAGATTATATGGAGAAACATACATGAAAAAATATGAATATAACTTTATAAAAGTCCCAGTAAAACCTGGATTTAAAGCACATTCAGATGATGCTTTTAATGCATGTAAAGAAATCATCATCCAAGAAGCTGCAAAGGGCTGGCGCCTCAAACAAATCTTAGCACCTTTCAATGAAAAAACAGGAGTCTATCGCGCAGATAGTTATGAAATCATTTTGCAATGTATGTCAATGACTTAGAAAAAACACCTACAAGAACAGGTTTCATCCACCTCGCTTTCAGCGTAGGCAGCAAAGAAAAAGTAGATGAGCTCACATCCACATTAAAAGCTGATGGCTACTACGAAAGCTGCATCATTGGCATTGAAGGCAATCAAATTGAAATCACCATTTAAACTTAGTACACTCAACATAAATGTTCAAGTAGGTTATTACTTACATATATTACATCTCGCGATAGGGGTTATATTTTTAATTAAGGTGGTACACCTTTTGACTAGTAGGGTGGTACATTTTTTGTTTTTACCCAAACCTTTCCTCCTATATATGTCCTATTCCTACAACTCATTATCTCTATTTTAATCCTCTTTCTTCTATAAACATATCTCCCGTTGCCTACAGAAACTATTCTTACTAACTTTCCCTTTAAACTTACCTTCACTCAAATCAAAAAAATCCTAGAATACAAGGCTTTATCTGCTTATATTCTAGGACCTTTATTATTAATGTTACTTATACTTCTATATACTCTTTAAATTCTTGATATAAATAATCAATATCTTTAATAATCTGCCTTTTAAACGCAGTAAATGCAGATTTTACATTAAGCCCTTTTCGAATATTTCTTTTTAAATATTCCTTTTCATCTTCTTCAAGTTCATCATCATCATATTTATTTAACCACATTATAAATTGATTTAAATCTTTTACTAAATCATTCTTTATATTTATTGCCTCTATATCTTTTATAGCAGTCTTCCCATTATATACATAGTTTAATAGCTCAACTGTATTATGAGTCTTTTCACTATCTACGCATGCCCTTATTTCAACCTGAGCCCTTTTATGTAGTATTGGCATGCCATAGTGTATAGACTTTTCAACATCTTCTTCTGGATTTCCAGGATCTAAGATATTATCATACTTAGAAAGTTTAAGATTATTACAATGTCCACAAGCATAATATAAATTATTCCAATCAAACATCAATTCTCTATTACTTCCTTTGTGTGGCTTAAAGTGTTCAATGTTAATACTCTTTATATTTTTTTGCTCACATATATAACATTTATCATGAAACTCTTGTTTTAGTGCATTTACAACTTCCGGTATATTATATGTCCCATTAGGTTTATTCTTTTCTTCTGCTAATTTCGTTAGCACCTCTTCTGAGGGGACTTGCTTAGTAAAATTGATCATTTATATCCCCTCCTAATGCTTGTTTCGTAATTTATTTTTTCTTACAAGTTCTATATTATTAAATGCCAACACTACTTCCGGTGCTAAATCAGGTGAAAGTGTTTTTAAATAACTTCTTAACTCATATTCCTCATCTATTTCTTCTTCACTTTTATCTTGTTTTTCTACAAGTGCATTATATCTTTCTAATTTAGCCTTTATCTTCTCTGAATACTGATTTATATCAAAATATCCTTCAACAATTCCTTCATAGGCAATACCTGATAAATCTTCCACTGCTTGTTTTTTCTCTAAGTCATATATTACAACATTATCTATTGAATTAATAATAAATGGGGAGTGTGTACTAATAATAAATTGTATATTAGGGAAAAACTCAGTTAAAAATGGTAGTATCTTCTTTTGTAATCCAATGTGTAAATGATTTTCTAACTCATCAATTAATACAATCCCTTCAATATCATAGGCTTGTTTATGATGCTTTTCCATTCTTAAGATTAAGTTAATCACAATATCTAAAACAGCTGAATACCCGTCTGATAATTCATTAAAACCATAGTCCTCTCTATTATCTTGACTAATCTTAAAGTTTAATTCTCTATAATAAAATTTCAGCTTTATGCTTTCATCCTCAAATAACTTACGAAGGGCCATTTCAAAGCGATCAAACCACTCTTGAATCTTATTAACCTCTTCCATATCATCTTCATTTCGCGCAAACGATTGTTGTGTTTTTAAATATACAAGATAATTTAAAAATATATTTCCGATGTTTTTTTGTATATCATATTTATCTTGTAGCTGTATTTTAGGTACACTCTCAGGTATATCAATCTTTGCATTTCTTGTAGCATTAAAATAGGCTAATACAAATTCTCCTTTATCATACTTTTCTTTAATATTTTCATCTTCACAAAATACTACTTGAATCCCATCTCTATATCTTTGTATAAGTTCAGTGTAGTGCTCAATCATTTTTTGACAGGCATCAAGCTCTCCTTTTTTTCTCCAGTCATTAGATTCTGTCTCTATTAACTTTTCTTGTCTTTCTTTTTGACGCTGTAATTCATTAGGCCACGTTACATTTAAGTAAGTTAAATCACTATCGCAAATAACTTGCAAGTATTGCCTTATCTTTCTTAATAAAGTAGTTTTCCCGGAACCATTTTTTCCTGTTATAATCAGATGTCTTTTTTCATCATCTGTTATATCTATCGTTAAATCATGTAGATGTTTTGCTTTATCTATACGTATCTGTTTAATAAAATTTCCCACATTTATCCTCCTTTTATTTCTCATTATAACCATTAATAATAGTATTATAACACACGAAAACACCCACAAAAAAAGCTTTTACCACATCGCCTGATAGCAACGCTTCAGCCACTCTTCACGTCCTCCCTGGTTTAACTAAAAAAGAGTCCCGGGGATGAGCACTGGCTATGCTACCTCTGGAGTAATCTGTTGATAGTCTTAGTGAAGATATGTCAAAAGGTTTTAGCGCATTGTTTGAACGTAGTTTTCAACTCACTTCCACACAAAGTCCTTTCTATCCACCCTCGCTGCCGCAGAGTTTAACTATAAAGAAAGCCCTGTGATGAGGGGATCATATGCTACCTCTGAAGTAATTCCTATGAAAACCTCAATGCCTTGAAGTTTAAAAAAGCTCACCTTAACTAGAGATCTTTAGGTAATATTTTTAAAGACCTTTAATTAAGGTGAGCTAGTTGTATTAGGCATTAAACTATCTTTTGAATGTTATAACCTGATTTCTGTAATTCCTTGATTAATCTTTGAGTTCTTTGTGTTTCTTTTTTCTTGAGATAATCATAGTTTCGCTCTTCATATTTCTTTTTATTTTTCAACAACGTATAACACAATCTAAGCTGATAATGAGCAATCGCTACGATTGCTTTTTGTTTTCCCATACGACTTACCATATTCCAGTATTTTTTATTGCAATAACTTCCCTTTTTCATACTTGCAGCCCAGGCACATTGACAGAGTACACATAATAACCACTTATTCCCTTTTACGATTTTGCTACTTTTTTTTTTACCAGCACTTTCATTATTTCCAGGACTTACACCTGCCCACGAGCTTATACTGCTAGCACTAGGGAATTGTGTCATGTCCGTACCTATTTCAGCAATAATTACTGAAGCTGATTTAACATCTATACCTGGAATTGATGTTAATATTTCTAAACTTTCTTGATGTTCTTCAAGTGCTTCTTCGATTTGAGATTCTATCTCCTCGATTTGACTCTGAATAAATAAAATATGGTCATAGTGTACTTTAAGCATTTTTCGGTGAAATGTTCGAATTCTGCCATTGATTGCTTCATAAAACTCATCGGGTTTAGCTTTTAAACTTGCACCTATTGCACCAGTATAAATACTGTTTACAAAAGCCCAATCAAGTGGTTCGTTATTCATAATTCTTAATAAAACTTTAGTTCCAGTAACACAAAAGATATCTGATAAAACACTAGAAAGCTTAATGTTCGCATCTTGAAGTGTCTTATGGATATGATTCATTTCTTTATTTAAATCACCACATAGACGTCGCCTATATCTTGTAAGATATCGTAAATCTCTGATTTCTGTACTAGGAATAAAGCTTTTATCTATTAAGCCACATCTTAAAAGTTTCGCAATCCATTCTGCATCCTTAATATCTGTTTTTCTACCTGGTAAGTTCTTTATATTATGTGCATTTGCAATAATAATGTTAAACCCGCCTGATTCTAAGATGTTCCAGACGGGTTTCCAATAGACACCTGTGCTTTCCATAGCAACATGTGTACAACCTTTTTCAGTTAAATAATCTAGTAATTCTAACAAGCTTTTAGTTGTTGTTGAAAACTCTTTGATTTCTTTTTTTGGTGTGCGGTCAAGTTCACCACTTAATACACAAGCAACTATTGTATTAAGATGAATATCTAAACCAGCACATGTTTTAATAATAGCGTCCATAAATATACTCTTTTCTTTTTAAGGTATTGAGTAGATTTATAACAACTGTCTCTTATAAATTTTCCTATACGTACTCATCAGTACAATACCTTGTTCTTTTACAGTCGTTATGCTTAGTTTTGTTGACGGATTATTAATTCCATTATTACTACAAGCAACAAAATCTACTCTTTAAGAGTATTGCCAGTAGTAGAAAAAAGTTTTCATTATAGCTTGTGAATTACGAGCTTCATATGGGTTTTGTTGATACTCTTAGTGAAGATAATTAAAGCGTTTTTAGGTCGAGTGTCCGAGCGAAGCGAGTTTTCGACCGCCCATTTAATTATCGAACTTAGAGTATCACAAATTACGTAAGGTGTAGCTATGAGACCCTCATCACAGGGCGAGCCTTTTAGTTACTCCAACTCAAAGGCACCTGTATAGAGTTGATAGTACTTACCATGTTTTGCGATAAGTTCTTCATGGTTACCTTTTTCGATAATTCTACCTTGTTCAAGTACCATGATATCATCTGAGTTTTTAACTGTTGAAAGTCTGTGCGCAATTACAAATACTGTACGCCCTTTCATTAAAGCATCCATCCCTCTTTGAACGATTGCTTCTGTACGTGTATCAATACTTGACGTTGCTTCGTCGAGGATCATTACTGGTGGATCGGCAACTGCTGCTCTAGCGATAGAGATAAGTTGTCTTTGTCCTTGTGATAATCCTGAACCATCTCCAGAAAGAACTGTGTTATAGCCTTCTGGAAGTCTAGTAATGAAGTCATGAGCATTAGCAAGTTTCGCTGCATTAATACATTCTTCATCTGTTGCATCCATTTTACCGTAACGGATGTTTTCCATAACTGTTCCTGTGAAGAGGTTAACTTCTTGAAGTACTACCCCTAATGAACGACGTAAATCATCTTTTTTAATTTTGTTGATGTTAATCCCATCGTAACGGATTTTACCATCAGCAATATCATAGAAACGATTAATAAGATTTGTAATAGTTGTTTTACCAGCTCCTGTAGAACCTACGAAAGCAACTTTTTCACCTGGAAGTGCTTCAAGAGAAATATCGTGAAGTACGATTTTGTTTTCTACATATCCGAAGTCTACTTCATTAAGTGTAACATCCCCTTCAAGTTTTGTATAAGTGATACTGCCATCACCATGTGGATGTTTCCACGCCCAGATACCTGTATGTTCTGGTGTTTCTACTAAGTTTTCGCCTTCGTATTTGGCGTTAACTAATGTTACATATCCTTCATCTGTTTCTGGTGCTTCATCCATTACTTCGAAGATACGTTTTGCCCCTGCAAGTGCCATAACAATAGCATTGATTTGTTGTGATACTTGACCGATAGGCATTGTGAAACTTCTGCTAAGTTGTAAGAAAGCAATAAGACCACCAATTGTAAGTCCACCTACACCTTTAAGTGTAAGGAATCCTCCTAGTGTGGCAATTAAAACGAACTGTAAGTTTCCAAGGTTAGCCATGATAGGCATAAGGATATTTGCAAAGCTATTAGCCTGTGTTGCATTATCGCAAAGTTCTTCATTTAATTTATCAAAGTCTTGTTTTGCTTTTTCTTCATGACAGAATACTTTTACAACCTTTTGTCCATGGATCATTTCTTCAATGAAACCATTTAATTTACCAATTGATTGTTGTTGTTTCATAAAGTATTTCGCACTATTTCCACCAATTTTCTTAGTCACTTGCATCATTAAAAATACAAAAAAGATAACGAAAATTGTTAAGTAGATACTTGTATATACCATCGCACAGAATACTGATACGATGGTAATAACAGATGAGAATACTTGAGGAATACTTTGTGAAAGCATTTGTCTTAATGTATCTGTATCATTTGTATAGTAACTCATGATATCCCCATGTGTATGTGTATCAAAGTAACGAATAGGGAGTTTTTGCATATGTGCAAACATTTTATCACGAATTTCTTTTAAAATACCTTGTGCAATAAATACCATTAAATAGTTATAAAGGTAAGTTGAAACTACACCTACCATGTAGATGCCTGCCATGATTAAAATAGCTCTTAATAAACCATCAAATACAGGATTTGCTTCTAATAATAAAGGTGCAATATAGCTATCAATAAGTGTTTTTAAGAACATTGAACTTGCTACACCTACTAAGGCACTTATTAAAATACACACAAGTACTGTGATAAATTGAAGTTTATAACCACCAAGGTAACCTAATAAACGTTTCATTGTTGCCTTATCTGGTTTTTGTTTTGGACCAAATCCTTTTGGGCCTGGACCTCTCATAGGACCTCTACTCATGATCTTCACCTCCCTTAGTTTGTGAAGTATAAACCTCTTGGTAAATTGCATTAGATGCTAATAATTCTTCATGTGTACCTACTGCATCTACTTTACCATTGTCAAGAACGATAATTTTATCTGCATGTTCAATAGAAGAAATACGTTGTGCAATAATAATTTTAGTTGTATCTGGGATTTCTTCTGCAAACGCCTTACGAATAAGTGCATCTGTTTTTGTATCTACAGCACTTGTAGAGTCATCTAAAATAAGAATTTTAGGTTTTTTAAGAAGTGCTCTTGCGATACAAAGTCTTTGTTTTTGACCACCTGATACGTTAGTTCCACCTTGCTCAATATATGTAGCATAACCTTCTGGGAAAGTAGATACGAAATCATGAGCTTGTGCAAGTTTACATACATGAATTAATTCTTCGTCAGTAGCGTTTTCATTACCCCAACGTAAGTTTTCTTTAATAGTTCCTGAGAATAGTACATTCTTTTGAAGTACCATAGCTACTTCATTACGAAGTGATTCGATATCATAATTTCTAACGTCTATACCGCCAACAGTGACTTTACCTTCTGTGACATCATATAAACGTGGGATAAGTTGTACGAAACTAGATTTTGAACTACCAGTACCACCAATGATCCCAATTGTTTCACCAGATTTGATATCAATATTCACATTGCTAAGACATAATTTGTCTGCACGTTTTGCATAACTAAAGTTAACATTTTCAAATGTAATGCTACCATCTTTTACTTCTTTAATAGGATTTGCACCATTTGTTAAGTCACTTTGTTCATCTAAGATTTCTACAATTCTTTTAGCTGATGCTTCAGAAATAATAATCATAACGAATACCATTGAAAGCATCATAAGTCCCATTAAGATTTGCATTGCATAAGTAATAAGACTCATAAGCTCACCAGTTGTAAGCTCACCACCCACGATTAATCTTGCACCAAACCACGAGATTAAAATCATACATAAATACATTGAAAATTGCATAAGTGGACCATTGAAAGCAATAGTCTTCTCAGCTCTTGTAAAGTCTGTATAAATCTCTTTTGAGATATCTGTGAATTTCTTTTCTTCTACATCTTCTCTAACGAAAGATTTAACAACGCGGATTCCGTGTAAGTTTTCTTGTACAACGTTATTTAACTTATCATATGTACGGAATACTTTTTCAAAGATTGGGTGAACTTTGTAAACAATAAAGAATAAACCGCCACCTAAAATTGGAATAGTGATTAAGAAGATACATGCTAGCTTTGCACTAATTGTAAATGCCATTGCTAATGAAAAAATTAAAATCATTGGTGCACGTACCGCAATTCTTATAATCATCTGATATGAATTTTGTACGTTTGTAACGTCCGTTGTTAAACGTGTTACAATACTTGCGCTTGAAAATTTATCAATATTTGAGAATGAGAAGTTTTGTACATTATAGTACATGTCGTGTCTTAAGTTCTTTGCAAAACCTGCTGATGCAATCGCCGCAAATCTTCCTGAAAGAGCACCAAAACTTAAGGACATAACACATGATATTGCTAAAATAATTCCCATTTTAGCAATGTATCCCATATCACCTTGATCAATTCCTTTATCAATAAGCTGAGCCATTAATATTGGAATGATTACTTCCATGGTAACTTCTAAAACCATGAATAGCGGCGTTAAAAGCGATGCTTTTTTGTACTCTCTGATACAGCCTGCTAATTTTTTAATCATAGCGACCTCCTTATATTATATTTAATTATTTGTTAGCCCATAAACCGTCAGCCTAATAACAATTGCTCCATTAAATAAAGTGGCTCTCCCACTTTTATCAGATAACTTATTCTAGATTTTTCTTAAGCTTATCTATGATTTCAAGGAACATTTGTATTTCTTCTTCTTTAAGGCCTGCTACTAACTTTCGTTCAAAAGCATCTATTTCAAGATTAATTTGTTCTTGAATCTTGATAGCTTTCTCTGTAAGTTCCAGTTTCTTAAGTCTCGCATCATGAGCTACTGGGCAGCGAACAATAAGGCCATTCTTCTCCATACGCTGTAATATTGCTGTAGCTGTAGAACGTCTAATAGAAAATTTTTCTTCTATATCCTTCTGATACACATCTTGATCTTGATGATCATAAATATAACCAATCATCCAGCAGTGTGTTCCCGTTACGCTTTCTACAGCCTTTAAAGCTGGTAAATTACCTATATTTCTTCTAATTAAGTTAGATATCGTACGGATTTCAAATCCTACATCTCCTTTCACCTTGCCCTCACCTCCTATGCTAAAACTTAATTGTTAGTTTGCTAACATATTATATTAAAAAATAGAATTACAGTCAATCTTAAAAAGTGGAAAATTTACCTTACGGGTTTAGAGGGG